>CAYTDF010000727.1:0-3106 GCA_964436365.1 uncultured bacterium
TTTGCTCCAGGCGCACCACCAACGGTTTGCCCCACTCCTTTTCGAACCCCAAGATATTCTCGACACTGGCCCCGCGCCAGCTGTAGATCGACTGGTCGTCGTCCCCCACCACACAGAGGTTGCCGTGGCGCTTGGCGAGGGTGTGCACGATCAGGTACTGCGCGCGGTTGGTGTCTTGATACTCGTCGACCAAGACGTGGTCGAACCTCGATTGGTACTCTTCGCGGGCATCTTTGAAATCCCGCAGAATCTCAACGGTCTTCATCAGCAGATCGTCGAAATCGAGTGCGCCGCTCTGATGCAACGATGCCTGATAGCGCTTGTAGAGCAGCGCGACGGTATCTTCGAAAGCGCCCCGGGTGTTGTCGGCATAGTTCTCGGGCGTCATCAGCTTCTGTTTGGCGTTCGACATCTGGCCCAGCACGGCCTCGGGCCGGATTTTCTTGTCCTCGATCCCCTCCTCGCGCAGACATCGCCGAACGAGAGCGAGCTGGTCGGAGCGGTCGTAAATGATGAAATCGGAAGGATAGCCGATGCGCTCGATCTCGCGGCGCAGGATGCGTACGCAGATGCTGTGGAAGGTCCCCAGCCAGATGTTGCGGGCCGCGCCGCCGAGAATGGTCTCGACCCGGTGACGCATCTCGCCCGCGGCCTTGTTGGTGAAGGTGACCGCTAGGATGCGCCAGGGTTTGACGTCCAACTCGCGGATCAGATGAGCGATCCGGTAGGTGATGACGCGCGTCTTGCCACTGCCCGCTCCGGCGAGCACGAGCATCGGCCCCTCGGGATGGGTGACCGCCTCGCGTTGGGGCGAGTTGAGCGCGGAGAGAAAGTCGGGTTCGGGTTGGTTCATGGAGCGGGTTCCTATTTTAACGTGTCTTCCAAGAGTTATTTCCGATTGAAAATCGCTGAGCACCCGGCCATCGGGGGCACGCCGTGCGCCCTACCGGAAAAGACTCTCGAGAGACGCTTTGAACCGCCAAGCATAGGCCGCCGACCCGTGCGAAGCGATGGCGATTCCGTAAAGGTGCGAGTGTGGTACCTTGCTCTCATGAAGAGGGATGTTGAGGATACTCTACGGCAGCGGCTCGAACGGTGGTCGCGTTTCGACGACGAGGCGGTTCCGGGTCTTGCGGGACAGGCCAAGGTCGAGGAGCGTACGATCGGCGATGGCGATTACCGTATCGTTCTGTCCTGCGCGCGTGTCGGCAACAACCTGTATGAAATGAGCTGTCAGGCTCTGCTCACCGGCGGGCGGGGCAAGCCCCAGGAACTGGTGTACCGCCGGAGCGTTCTTCCTCGGCGCGCCTCCCCCCTCATGGCTCCCCCGGACCTGGAAGAACGGCTGCTGAAGCGGGCTGAGGTTTTCTCGCGCGACGATGGGGAGGCTCGCGTGCGACAGTACCTCGCGGGCTGTCATGGGGCTTGGCCCACGGCCCGGAACATCGCCGAGCGCCTGGCGATGGCGTACGCCTGGGAAGGGAATGTGGAGAAGGCGTTTCATCTGCTGGCGGAAGCGGGCCGGTTTCCGCGCGAACGCTACGATTTTTTCGAGCGGCTCTGTAAACAGTTGCGGCGGCGTAAACCGGAGCGCTCTCTCGTCTGCTGCGGGCTTCTCCAGCATCGGTGTGCAAACCGTCTGTCGTTGGATGAATCCCGAACGATTCGAGCTATCGTCAAGGAACAGCACGAACGAATACGGGAACGGGAGCTCCCAGTGCGGCGGGCCACGTTCAGCGCGTTGCTGACGGCGTTTGTGACGTTCCTGGCGCGGCGTGAGGGGGATATCGCGGTCTCGTGGGTGGCGGCTGCGGTGACGGCGTTCTTGATCGGCTACATCGTCTATAAGTCGTATAAGCTTCTCAGGGTGTGAGAGAGGGAATTCTAGTCGCTTCCAAGACAACGGTCGTCTCTAAGAAGACCGAATGCCCAATACCGCCGGGCGGCTCTGGGGTGGCTTGCCGACGATTACCATGCCCAACGCCCTCGGGACTTATTCCGGTAAAGGGGGAGTTCGCCCGGGATGGCCCGGAGGATATCACCGGTGCTACGTAAGCCGTTACTCCCCTGATAACGCTGGTCGCTGTTCAAATCGCGGTCCGGCCCCAGCGACCAGGCTACAAAACTGGAACTCTGTAACTCATTGTAGAATATCGGGCATTCTCCCGGTCTTACCCCATGCTTCCAGTAGAAATAGTCGGCCGGTTCCATGTGGTACTGATGCTGGAAGTTCTCGATAATCCCGAGATCGTAGACGGTCATGCCCTCCTGGAACGGGTCGTAGACCGAAGTCGATAGATAGGCGATGGGGGTGGTGACGTAGATGTGCTGGGCGGGGTGACCGTCAATGTGCGGCGGCCAGAAGTTATTATCCAGCTTGTAGGAGATGTAGGCCGTCCCCAGGGCCTGATGCTCGCTTTCCACACGGGCGACGGTGGCGCGGAGCCGAGCGCTGAGGAAACTCGGTACCGCAATCGCCGCTAGTATCCCGATAATGGCCACAACGATCAACAACTCGATCAGAGTGAAGCCATCTTTCGAAGTGAGCGGATTGGGTTTTGCGTATTTCATTTCATTCATAGGAGAGACGATGGGCTATTTACCGTAGACGGGGCGGAAAAGGTCCCCCGCGCTGTTGATGCCGTTGCTGGAATCGTACAACTCGTTTGCTTGCCAGGTGCGGTCGGGGCCGAAAGAGAGCACCGTGTATTCGCATTTCTGTATCTCTGCATAGAACTGGACGTAGCGGGCCCGGGTCGAACTGAACCAAAAGACGGGCCCGGTGGCGAGCTCCATGTGATACTGATTCTGGGTGTTGATCACCTCCGGCGTGGTGGCCGTGGTTAACCCCTCCTGGAACGGGTCGTAGACGGATGTCGACATGTAGGCGATGGGGCTGGTGACGAAACGATGCTGCGCGGGGTCCTGGTCGATGTGGGGAGGCCAGGTGTTGTTGTCCAACTTGTACTTGATGTACGCCTCGCCGAGGCTGCGGCTGTCGGCCTGGTAGCGGGCCAGCTTCGCCCGGACCTGAGCGTTCAGGAAGTTCGGTACGGCGATGGCCGCCAGGATGCCGATAATGGCCACAACGATGAGGAGTTCGATT
>CAYTDF010000728.1:0-1743 GCA_964436365.1 uncultured bacterium
AATTCCACTGATTGGCGTTCTGATTTCATGACTCATATTGGCCAGAAACTGGCTTTTGACTTGCGTAGCTGTTTCTGCTTTTTCTTTTTCATGATGCAGTTGAGTATGGTGTTTCTTTGCAAAGTACAAGCTGATCATCGTAATTAGGGTCGCGACAATTGCTGACAGGATAAACAGCGGTTGTCGATACCAAGGCGCCATCACTCGAAACGAAACCCGGGCCGGTTCTGGATCGATGTTGCGGTCCTTGTCGATGGCGCGAACCTCGAACCGGTAGGAACCAGGGGCGAGCTGCGGTGTATTCAGCGATCTCCGGTCGGTGAAAGCCGACCACGGAGAAGCGTCTGGTGTTCCCCTGGCCAGCTTCAGGAATCGGTACGAATACTCCAAATCGGACCAATGGGTCTCTTTCCAAGCGTCGACCCCGCCAAAACTGATAACACCGACACCGTTCGGGGCGATTTCATCCGAATAGTCGATGATTTCTGTGTTGGGAGCTCTTTGCGACGGTTGATACCGTAAGATCGTCTCAGGGGCGACCCCCAACCACAGTATGCCTCTCGAGGGCTCCCCCATCGCGAGCACATTTCCCGCTAAGAGAAAGGCGTCCGCAAACTTCACCCAATGGTCGTCTCGGAAAGAGGCCACTCCGGCAGTTCCAAAGCCAACCCATAGCGTATCGTCGAATGCTTCGTAGATACGGGTTACGTTATCGCTGATCAGGCCGTCATTCTGGCTGGTGTAGGTCCTCCACTTCTCTCCGTCGTGACTCACGAGTCCCGAACCGGGAACCGCAAACCAGACTCGGCCATCGCGACCGTAACAGATATCGGCAACGCGTCGGTTCCGAAACGCTTCCACGTCGGTTCCGACGCGTTCGACTCTGTCTCCCACCCAGCGCTCCACGCCGTTATCCAAACCAAACCACAAACTGCCGTCAGGGGCCTCGGTCATACAATACGCACGAGTCTTGCCGTCGCTCGCGGCGCGCAGAGGCTTTTCGAAAAAGGCATCGTTCACAATTTCAAGCACTTGAGACCGACCGAGAACCCACACCCGTCCTGAACTGGATCGATGGAAACCGACGTATTGGAACTTCTCCGGCAGAACGATATCGGCTTCGAAACGGCCCGTTTTCAGCGAATACCGTCGCACGAGCCTATCGTGATAGACCCATATCGCTTCATCCGAAATCGGCACAAAGGAGAGCGAGTCACCGACGGGCACCGCTAAGCGAGGGGTCAGGGGGGGCCATTCATCCCGTTCGAAGCGGCACAAACGGTTCTTCACGTCCAATGCCAGGGGAGGACTCTCCGGCTGCACATACAGCGACTCCGAGATCAGAGATTCTCCATCCACGGTACGTGCAAAAGAGTTCCAAGCGGATGCGGATACACGAATCACACCTTCCTTTGCTCCAACCCACAGGCAACCATCTTCGGTGCTCGTAATGGCTTCCACGCGCGGTCTCTTGATGGCACCCTTCAGTTCGAAGTCATGCCACTTTCCATCGCGAAAGACTCTAAGCCCGGTGACCGTCCCCAGCACAAGGTCCCCATTCTTACGCTGTACGATACAAACGCCTCTTTCACCTCTTTCACCACCTTGAGTTTGTTGGACCCATTTCTCGCCTTCGAAACAATAGATTGCTCCCGTGCCCGCGCTCCACAGTGTGCCATCGTCTGTCTGCACGAACGAGCGAATACCACCGGTCACACCTTGCTCGTCATCGTAGAACTGCCA
>CAYTDF010000728.1:1753-3105 GCA_964436365.1 uncultured bacterium
GTTCTTATAGCGCGCTATGCCGTATGCATTCAGCGCGAGCCAGATCGAGCCGTCATCTGTTTCCAGGATGTCACGAATACCCTCTCCCCTCACTGCGCCGGGGATATCAACCGATTTCCACACACCCGCCGGACGGGACTGCCCATCCGGTTGCGTGAGCGACGGTGTGAAAATCTGGACACGCGTATCGTTAGGACCGAAGCAGATATCTCCGTTGCTCCGCCGACCAATACAATAAATCGAGTCAGCCTCCAAGCCCGGCGTATCGGCGGCCGTGTAGGCCACCCAGCGGGTCCCGTCGAAATAGCCGATCCCCTCGGATGTACCGACCCAAAGGCCTCCTTTTTCATCGAAAAGCAAGGCACGAACCATGTTGCCGACCAGGCCGTCATCGACCGTGTACGTGGTCCATTCTATGCCGTCGTAACGGGAAACACCCCCACCCCACGTCGCAAACCAAACCGAACCGTCCCGCGCTTGCGCGATCCCCCTGACGGTCTCATGGCCCAGACCGTCCGACGTGGTAAACCGCCTCGTCGTCAGCATATACGAAACGGTACCGCTGAAAAAAAGCGCCAGAAGAATCCAGCGAATGCTCGACATCGGTCGAGAAGTGTTGGAATGGAAAGACATGCTGGACTCCGGCCCGCTGTGGGTGAGGCTGATCTCTCGCTCACGCTGGCATTTCGGTCATGGCCACTGGCGCGTTCAAAGGCGACATCGCAGTGTAGCACGGTCACTCTGAGGCTGGGCGAGCATTATTCACGGTCGACACAACTCTATCGCGTCCATCTTTCTTGCCTAGATGGAGCCATGGAACGCAAGCTGCAGACTGTCATCGAAATCAACCGGTAGCGGACTTTTACACACGTCCCCCTTTGGATTCACCTAAGATCATCTCCCCAATCAACACGAAAGCCTTTGCCTGTGCGGCTAAACTGTATCTTGCCACATACGGAGACGGAAAGTTATCTGGAGAGCCGAGGAGGGGAAAGGCGCGGGGGAGGCAGGCGAGAGGGGCAATCGTAGATGATCGAGGAGAGCCGAGGAGGGGAAAGACGCGGGCTTTCGAGGTTCAAGGGAGTGGCATTGCTTACGCCAGAACTTCTGAAAAGGGCTGTGAATTGACCGCGGGGAGCCGGAGGCATCGCGTTTGATCCATGGGATGGATGCGATGTACCGGCTCCCCGTCGATTTTCGCTTACGACCTCAGCCTTTGGGCTTTGGTCTCTCCGCACTGTACGTCACAGAGTCGACTAGTACAGCATGAAGTCGTCAACAGGTGCGTCGCCGTATTCAAACGTACGGACTGTTCCTTCTTCTTCACCGCTGGCGCCACTACTGCTGGCCCA
>CAYTDF010000729.1:0-3096 GCA_964436365.1 uncultured bacterium
GACTCGGCCCACACACACGTTGAGTAGATGGGACATGCCCCCCCCCGCTTCAATACGACGGCAACAGATTTAACGATAAGGAATGGCGCGATGAACAGAAGAAACCGTCATGCGTTCCAAGAGAGCCCCACCCAATACATACGGTACGCGCTTTTCGCGATCCTCTGCATCACCTCGTCTCTTTCTTGGGCTGCCGACTCGAACGACAACGAGCCGATCCTCTTGCTCGACTGCCTCCCAAGTGAGGTTCGTGGCGTGGAAGCACTCATCCACAAACTTTCATATGCAGGATGGAAATATGCCGACCGTAACTCAGGAGAGATCATTGGTCACGGTGGACGCGGCTGCTTGACTCTGGTCACAAAACAACCGCAGCCGGGCACGGACGATCTTACTGTTGGGGAAAGTTCGACAAACAAGTGCTTCCGAATACAAAATAGTCGGAGTATTGATAAAATTCGTGCGGCCCTGGGGGACGATGCCGACAAATATTCGTTTGAGAGTTTTTGTTCCGACCGGGTACTGGTTATAGCGGAAAAGAACGATCCCCTCCTCTCCCTCTCGCTAAAGTCGGAACGCAAAACTCTAGAGTTCACGGGAATAAGATCCGTTATGGACTGGCTAGAGGCAACAGTCACAGAGAATACCGACGACATCCATCTCCGAGGTGGTGTGTTCTGGGTGTGGGGCAACCCCGAGCATTACAAGCCCCTCTGGGAGAATGAATGGAAGTTTGTTCCTCCAGCGTGCTCCTTCACCGTTCAAGAATTCCTAGTGCATATCTTGAATACCTCAAGTGTGCCTCTGATCATGAACATCACCAAGACACCTGAGAGTTCTCCTTTGAGCACCTCTACTCGTGGCACAGAAACAGCGGTCGCCCATAGGAGGACTACTCGCTACATGATCCCCTGTGAGCCCGGCGCGTCGTTTCGAGGCTGGATCCGCTCCGCGACGCCGCAGGTGGCTGGATAGCGGCCTCACAGAATTGAAGCCGCGCGCAGGTCTCTCCCTTCCCTTTCGCACGCCATCCATCCCGGTCCGTGTCATCTATCGCAAGAGAGAATCAATCGTAAAGCACAAACGGTTCGCCCACTTCGATCTCGTCTGACTTACACTTCGGGCACCGGGGAATGATGCCGAACCGAAACTGCCCACCGCAATCTTCGTGCACGCCGGCAAACTCTTCGACGGGATCAAGGTGGCTCTCTTGGGTGACCGGATCGGACGAGACGTTATCCTGCGGGGCTCCATCGTCTCCCTCTCTGCCGAAAAGACTGTTCTTCAAGCACTCTTTCAGACGTCGCGGATGAGTGTCGCCAAGTTCATCGCGCCTCACCGTCTTCAACCTCCGACAACGATCGCAGCGGAGCTCGAAAAATTCAAAACCTCCGCCGTCTCTGAAATAGAACTCGAAACCGCACACCTCACATTTTGCCTGAAACTTGCCTCCCATACCCTCAACCTCTCTATCGGCGATCTGTGCCCACGACCAAACGTTGCCGCACAAGCTTTTAATTGAATCCGCGCGCAGGCATCAACCACCCACGCGCGGATTAAACTCACAATTCTTACTCTAGTTCGACCAGGAACGCTCGATCGTATACGTCAACATGACCTCTTCAACTTTGGGCGCATCCACCAAGAAATCGATGGTGAAAGCGTCTTTCTTTTCATACTCGTGCGACTTCTCTGTAACATCCCATTCGTTCCGGCCCACATGCTCGCGCACCTTGATCGTCACATCTTTGTCCTTATGATTGCGCAGTTTAACTTCGATGGTCTCGGTGCGCGTACGGCGTTGGAACTTCTTATCCTCTTTCACATCTACAACCCGACGCTCGGCGCGAATATCGAAGCTCTTACCGACTCCCAACTCGATCTTCTCGTCCTTGGGCGTATGATCGATCGCAGCCTCACCGACAAACTGCAACGAGCCGTCGGTATCGCGCGAAAACGTCCGAATACGGCCTTTCGGCAGGGGGATACCGAGTTGATTTTCCTTTTCGTTCTTGAACGTGAGTTGCACGGAAATCTTCTCCGCGTCACGCTGCACGTCATAAACATAGTTACGTTGCACCTCGACACCTTTGGCCGAAAGCAGTTCGATCTGCTTCTGCTCGTTGTCCAAAATATCGGTTTTGCGCTGCAGATCGTAGAGGTGATACTCAAACAAACCCCGCTCCTCAAACGCGTCCGCCAGCAACTCGACACGCGCAGCCTTCATACTCCGTCCGCGCCGCGGTTGCGGTGGCTGCACACGGTTCACTTCGCCCGCGACCAGTTTCAACGAAGCGTCGCGAAAATCGGCACCGGCCCGATTGTTCAACGTCACCCAACCGGCCAGGTCCGCTAAGTTGTTCTCTTCGCCGGTCACTAAGGTATAGTCCGCGGTCCAAGACATCCCCCCCGTAAGGTAAGAGAGTTCGAGCTGATGCTCGCCGGCCGTCTCGCCTTGCACCAGCCAAGCCAACGTCGGCACCAAAACCAGCGACTCGTCGATGGCGGGTTGCAGCATTTGGCGCGGCCCACCTTCAATCTGCACGATACGGTCGTTCTCGATCAAGATCAGATCGTTGCTACCGGCTTCATGTGGACGCTGCAAAGTCGGCGTCGTCGTCCGGCCGATCGCGATCAAGGTTCCGGTATGCTCGGCCCCGGCCCGGTCGATGAGCCTCACGCTCTTATCGAGATAGTTGACCAGCATACGTTCGAGCAGAAGACCGTCGTAACGGAAGTTCTGTTCGAGCACTCGGGTCGATGGATCGGTGAGTGACTTGATACGCACGGACGTGGCATCGATACGCGCGGCGACATCGGTCAGGGTGACTTCGGAGACGCCTTTGTCTATCCGCAGAGTACGCGTCTCGCGCACCAGCGCCAAATCGTTGTTATAGACCGTGAGCGCCGTTTCGGCGAACGTCTGCGCGGTGAACAGAATCGTCAGGGCCAACGCAGCCGCCAAGGTTGAAATTGTATGAATAGAAAAACGGGTTCGATGAAACATAAGGATAGATCTCCTTGTGAGGGGATTGATTTACAGTATCACGGATAGGGATGCGTGAGACGGTTTCACCAAGCAGTGTCGTCGGGAGG
>CAYTDF010000730.1:0-3089 GCA_964436365.1 uncultured bacterium
CCGAAGAACGCCATCAAGATGTTATCCGCGCCGAGCGCCGCCGCCGTTTCGATCGCGTCGATCACATAGACCGCCGATTGCGGTTCAGTGGCCAGGGCAACGCTATTGAGAATGCTCCCAGCGGCCACCGAGCAGACCTTGATGTTATGTTTCTTACCCAGCTCGAGGTAGCGTTTGCGAACCTCGGGGTCGCGTAGCGGGATCTTATCGGGAGTCCGCCCGATGCTGACTTGAACGCCGTTCAAGCCGACTTTCGCGGCCAGAGCGAACCGATCGGGATTGCAGGTCCCATCCGGCAAGTTCCAGTCGCACATCCCGACTTTCAGCTGGCTTCCATCCGTCTTTGCGAACGCTCCACTCGCCATCGCAAGCGCGCCCGCCCCGGCAATCCCTTTTACGAAGTCACGTCGATCCATCTCTAGTACCTCTCAACTGTTTTTCTCACTCACTCCATGCAAGAGCGGCCTTCAGACTTCATCCCCTGTAGGGCGCACGGAGTGCCCCCGGTGGCCGGGCGAAAACGTCTTCCACCCGAAAACAATCGATCGAAGTTACATTAAAGCTTCTTTCCAGTGCTGTTGCAGAACTTTCACGGATTTGGGAATTTCGACCATCTTGTCGCCGAGCACACCGCATTCGTAGCTACAGTAGTCGGTGTAGCCAATCATCTTCAGGCCCCGGAAACCCGGCCGGTAATCGCGCGCGTCCTGTCCGGGCAGGTTACGTTCGATGCACGCGACGTGGACATGGTGCAGATAGTCCCCGGCGGAGACAAACGCGCCCAAATCGCTCGTCTCTTCGAGGTACATGTGGTAGAAATCACCCATCATGCAGACTGCGGGGTGATTGACATCGCGGCAGATCGACGCACCGTCGGCCAGCATCCGCAGGAACCAAGCCTCTTGGCGGTTGAGCGGTTCGAGCAGCATACGTGTCCCGGCGGCCTGCGCGGCGTCGCCCAGTTCCGGCAGCATGTCGCAGAGAATCTTGCGGCCTTCGACATGGCCCAGTTTGGTCTGTTTATTGAACGCGGGAACCATGATCAGTCCGGTGGAACCGATCGCACCGGCGGCAGCGAGGATCTCTTTCGCTGTGTCGACCATCTGACGACGAACTTTCTTGTCTTCCGAAATCGCAACACCCTGATATCCGGCGCAGATGGCGCTGACTTTGATGCTTGAGTTCTTCAGCGCGGATTGGATCTCCTCGACCCGGCCCGGAAGCCCCCTGCCACCGAATTCGATCCCGGCAAAGCCCCACTCCTCCATGCGTTCGAGTCTTTCCGGCAGCGACTTCCCCGGGATAATACCTTCTTGGCTGGATACTTTCAGTTCGGCTTTGGGATTGAACTTCCCTGTAATTTCGGCGGCTCCGGCCACAGAAGCCCCCACACCGGCGGCCATGCTGGCGGCCAGAAAGTTTCGGCGATCGATCGACATGATTGGCAACTCCTCTTTGTAGAACAATGAGCGGATTTCTTGATCACTCGCTCTTCTGGAGGAGTCTACAGGCGGATGGGGCTGTTTTTAAGCTGACGGGGCACAGGCGAGAATAGAGCCTTGTTCGAACATTCCTTACGGTAGCGCGCACGAAGTGCTCGCGAGGGCCGGGCGCTCAACGTTTTTCTAATCGCAAACAACTGTTTGGAGCGACATTGAATTCACTCCACGGCCGCGATGACACAGGTGAGGTATTCGCTCTCGGGGCATGCGGGGTGGACAGGATGGTCGGGGGCTGCGCCACGAACATCGACCAGACGCACCCGTCGGCCGAGATCCCGCCCCGCCTGACGGACCACGTCGAGGAAATCCCCTGGGCCGATGTGATGAGAGCAAGAGCAGGTGACCAGGAAACCGCCTGGCGAAACGAGCCGGAAACCCCGGCGATTCAGCTCGCGGTAGCCCTTCAGCGCGGAGGGAATGTCCCGTTTAGACTTCGCGAACGCGGGCGGGTCGAGAATGACGACGTCGAACCGCTGACGGCGTTTGTGAAGATCGGGCAAGAACTTGAACGCATCGGCGGCCTCGAACCGGCACCGGTCGCTGACCTGATTGTGTTCGGCGTTACGTCTGGCCAGATCGACCGCTTTGCCGGAGATATCGATGCCGAGCACCGATTCCGCACCCGCCCGGGCGGCGTGAATCGACCAAGCCCCGGCGTAGCAGCAGACATCCAACACCGAGCCCCCCGCGCACAGAGGCGCGGTCTGCCGACGGTTGGACTCTTGATCCAGGAACAGCCCGGTTTTCTGCCCACCCTGAAGATCGACCTCCATCACCATCCCTTCGTCTTCCAAAAGAAACGGCTCTGGAAGTTCCCCGTGCAGCACGCGCACCTGTTTGGGGACGTGTTCCAGGTCTCGAAACGCGCTGTCGCTCTTTTCGACGATGGCGAGGGGGCTGTAAATATCCTTCAGAGCGGTCACGACATCGGGAAGCAGGCGATCCACACCGGCCGTGCTCGAAGAGAGCGCGAAGACATCGCCATACCGTTCCACAACCAAGCCCGGAAACCCATCGGCCTCGGTGTGAATCAAGCGGTAGACCTGGCGGCCGGGGAGAAGGCGTTGCCGGTATGTCTGCGCCCGTTCGATCCGGTCGCGAACCCAGCGGGCGTCGATCGCGCTCCCGGGCCGGTCGAGTTGCCGGTAGGCGATCAACGTGTGCCGATTGGCGTAGCCGACGCCGAGACGCACCCCGCCCGAATCGACCAACTCGAAGATTTCTCCGGATTCGCAGCCTTCGGGCCAACCGGTCAGTTCGTTGCTGAAAATCCATGGATGGCCGGCCTTGTGCCGTTTGCCACACTTCGGCTTGAGTTGCAGTTGGGGATAATCGGATAGTTGATCGGACTTCGGCATGAGTTGTCCTCGCCTCGTTTCAAGGCCATCGTAATAAGCGGAATCTTCAAAACAGGTATACACTCCGAACGATGACACCACAGAACACCTGTCACCTTCGGATCCGCACGGATTGGGATGCTTCCGCGTTCGTTCAGCGCCCGGAACTCGTACGCAACCTGGACGCGGTCATGGAACGGCTGGGGCCGTTGGCCGCACCCACGTTGAGCGGGCTCCCCACGGCGGTGCG
>CAYTDF010000731.1:0-3087 GCA_964436365.1 uncultured bacterium
GTGGAGTTGCTAGGCGATTTCTCCGTGGTATTCTTGTGTCCAACATACACATCGAAAGAACTCGATCCGCCGGAGAAAACCCATTCGGAGATCGCTCGTGGGAGAAACGATAAATGGCCAAACCAGAACCGAAACTGACCCGTAGGGATGCGCTCAAACAGACGGGAACGGGGTGCGTAGCGGTCGCGGGTATCTCGACCGCCGCTTTCACACGAGACGCCACGGCAGAGTCAGAGCCAAGCAGACGCCTTTTATCGACACACACGAGCATCTTCCGGAAGAAGAGGAGCGCTTAAAGGGCGAGAACCGCTTCATCAAGTCCAACGACTGGTCGTTACTTCTGAGTCACTACATCGACTCCGACCTGATCAGCTCGGAGATGCCACAGAAGGAGTTCGACCGCTTTCAGTCGCCTACTGTCGATCCCATCGACAAATGGAAGATCGTGGAACCGTATTGGCCATCTGTCCGCAACACAGGCTACGGGCAGACAGTGGAGATCGCCGTACGTGCGTTGTACGATGTCGACGGCTTATCCCGCGAGACCATCCCCCGCATTTGTGAGCAATACCACAAGCGGATCCGACCCGGATTCTATCGCGAAGTCTTGCAGGAAACTGCGGGGATCGAGTCATGCCAAGTCAACAATCTGAGCGTGCCATTCAGCGAGAGTCCACAGCCGCAACTCCTGATGCAGGATTTGAGCTTCATCGGCATGCACATTGGGCCCGACATCGAACAATACGCTCCGAAGGCGGGCATCGAAGTCAAGGACCTCGATGACTGGTATGCGGTGATCGACTGGTGGTTCAAGACCTACGGCCCCTATGCGGTGGCGGTCAAATCACAGGCGGCGTACAGACGCGGTTTGGATTTCGACAAAGTCCCGGCGGAGCAAGCCGCGCCCGTCTTCGCGAAACACATGAACGACGATCCGCTCGAACCGGCTGAACAGAAGCGGTTGGAAGACCACCTCTTCTGGTACTGCGTGGGGAAAGCGGACGAATACGAGTTGCCGGTCAAACTCCACACCGGCTATTACGCCGGGCATGGCGGTATGCCTCTAGCCCGCTTGCAGGGGAATCCAGGCGAGGCCACCGCATTGTGTATGCGTTCACCTGAAACGCGGTTCGTATTTATGCACATTTGTTATCCCTATTACGAGGCGATGATCGCCGCCGCTAAGCAACATCCGAACGCGTACATCGATATGTGCTGGGCGTGGATTGTCAGTCCTGTGGCGGGTGTCAATTTCCTGAAGCACTACCTCGTGGCCGCTCCCGCCAACAAGGTCCTCACGTTCGGCGGCGACTACATTCCTGTGGAACCGGTCGTTGGGCACGCTGCGATCGCCCGCCAGGGTATCGCCAACACGTTGACCGAACTCGTGCAAGAAGGGTGGATGTCGCTAAAGAGCGCCACCGATCTGATCGAACCGATCATGAACGGCAATGCCCGGAAGATCTTTGGGTTGAAAGAGAAAGCGGAAAAACTACAGAAAGCCCCCTGGATCTAAGGCCACTCGAAGAGGTCAGACGTACGCGCGACCGAAGGAAACTGTCCGGAAACGGCGAAGACCGTAGACAAGAAGCAACAAGTAGGGGAGGTATTTGTGGGTTGTACGTGGAATAGACTACAGACAGGCAAGGAGACTGACTCTACGGTGACTCCCAACCATAAGGCATAGAAATACAGACGAACCTGAAAACTCAAAAACGCAAAGAAATAAGGGTCCCCCACGCCTGGTGCGCGGGGGATCCTTAATTCAGATTCTCATCGAGTTCGTTTCGGCTGAGTTAGTCAACTTTGGACAAGTTGCCAGCGGCCATTTTGCCCGCTTTGCCAGGAACGAGATCGTACTGAACGCGTTCGCCCTCGTAGAGGGTCCTCAAACCGGCTCGCTCAACATCCGAAATATGCACAAAAACATCCTTCGAGCCGTCTTCTGGCTGGACGAATCCGTACCCCTTTGTCTCATTGAACCACTTAACGGTACCTGTAGGCATAATCTACCTCTCTGGGCCCCACGCATAGCACAGAGCCCCTCTGTAAAAAATCAATCTCGTGTTCGGAGATGAAGAGAAAACTCACAAGGAGACTATTCTACAGACACATCCGAAGACTCGATCCTTCGTGTAGTATAGACTAACGAAATCCATTGTCAAATCCAGTCTACCATGGCGTCTTTTCTGGACTTACGATCTGGTGGGAGAGTTCGAGAACCACCGGAGGCCAAGAATGGTGGGAGTTCCAGGTCGCCTGCGGCACGTGCGCGCGTGGCGGGGGCGTTCGCGCGACCGCTCCCGTTGGCTCTTGAGCGGCACGTGATAGGCTGCGGGAAATGCAGAATCCTGGGGGAATGACCGAGATGCCGGAGATATTGCCAAACGAACTTTACATTCTGTGCGAAGCACATGAAGGTGAACCGCAAGATAAACCCTCTGAAATGAAACCGTTGTGCTTCATTACAGAGGAGGGCGGGACCCGGCCGATCGTCTGGACCGCCCGGGAGGGAGCGGAGCAGTTCCGCACCGAAAAGGAACTTCCGCTGACGGTAGGGGGGGCCCCACACAAGAGATGAACGCTGCGATTGAGACAGGAACGTTCAGCGGTCTGCTGGTCAACCCCCCACCGGAGGACTTCAACTCTCCCGACACACCGTGATTGGCAGGCCATCGGGCTTCAAGAGCGGCTATGGATCGACACGGTTCACCGTATTTCGAGAGATTCGACTACACCGGCTGGAGCGCCGATTTCTGGGCGAGGTCCGCACAAAAATGTCTAGCCTGATAGACATAAACTGGAGACGTCGTCATGGTTGACTGCAATAACACCGTTAACTGCACATGCACCTACACGAGTTGCGACAGGCACGGAAAATGTTGTGAGTGTCTGCAATACCACCTGCAGTCGAAACAGTTGCCCGGCTGCTGCTTCCCTCCCGAGGTCGAACGGACCTACGACCGCTCGTTCCGCAAGTTTATCGAAACCTACCAAGGCCAAGTGTAGCCCTAACTGGGTGGTCCGGCAGTTTCGATTCCTGCCTGAAAAACGCTTCATTTGAAGTTGACGAAGAAAAATGAGTTG
>CAYTDF010000732.1:0-3068 GCA_964436365.1 uncultured bacterium
TGGGTCGACATTGGCGCGAAGGACGGGAAACAGGCGAAACGTCTGGTGGAAGTTGGCGACCCCGTCACCTACGATATCGCCTTCCAACCCCTGCAAGGCGATTTCGCCGCGTCTCGGGGGTGTGACGACAAACTGGGGGCCTTTGTGGTCGCCGAGACCCTTCGGGCTTTGGCGAAGCGGAAGCGGCTGAGCGCGTGCGTGGTTTCGGTCGCCACCGTGCAAGAGGAAGTTGGCCTTCGCGGGGCGACGACCAGCGCCTACAAGATCGATCCCGATGTGGCGATCGCGGTGGACGTCACCAACCCGACCGACTATCCCACCTGCAAGAAGGAAAAATATGGATACGTCGCTCTCGGCAAAGGGCCGACCGTGACCCGGGGAGCGAATATCAACCCCGTCGTGTTCCAGCAGCTGCGCGGCGCTGCCGACAAAGGCAAGATTCCGTATCAGATCGAGGCCGCACCGGGGCGGACCGGGACCGACGCCGGGGCGATTCAGCTGGTGCGTGCGGGCGTGGCCTGCGGAATCCTCGGTTTGCCTCTGCGCTATATGCACACGCCCAGCGAGGTGGTTCACCTCGGCGATGTCGAGAATGCGATCAAGTTGCTGACCGCGTTCTGTGCCGCCGCCAAACCGGCCGACGATTACACGCCCTGAGTACTCAGTTCACGAGGAGTTTCACAATGAAACGTTCACCGATCACGCTGTCGTTCGTGTTGGCGATGGCGTTCTCGAGCTGTGGAGATTCTCAAACGACGCCCGGCACAGAGAGCGATCCCGGAAAGATGAACTCCACGATGTCTACAAAGGCAACTGGAATTCATCAGTTCACCGTACGCGATTTGGACGGCAACCCGACACCGCTTTCCGACTATGCGGACCAGGTCGTGCTCATGGTCAATGTGGCCTCAAAATGCGGTCTCACACCGCAATACAAGGGCCTCGAAGCGTTACAGCAGTCACTGAAGGGAAAAGCGTTCACCGTGCTCGGCGTGCCTTCCAATGATTTTGGCGGTCAAGAACCGGGGACGCCGGAAGAGATCAAAACGTTTTGTACGGCGACATACGGCGTGACGTTTCCGATGCTGGAGAAGCTCTCGGTCAAGAACGGTCCTCAGCAATGCGAGCTGTATCAGTATCTCACCCAGAAGAGCCGTAACGGGGTGCTTGATGCTGAGATCGCGTGGAATTTCACTAAGATTCTGATCGGAAAGGACGGCTTGCCGATCAGGGACTACGAATCGCTGGTGACCCCCGGCAATCCGGCCTTGCGGGCCGATATCGAACGTGCGTTGGGCGCGTAAGCGCAATTCGTCCCCCCGAGAAAGACGTCCTATGCAAATCGACGCGTGGTTGCAAGCGCATGCCGATTCTGTCAATTGGCTAAAGTGGCGTGGCCGCTGGGAGGCCATGTTGCGCCGCTATAACCCTTGGTGCGACGAGCAGCAGACAGTTCTCTGCGGCGCGGCCGGTTTGGACCCCGAGGCCGACGCGTTGGTCGTCGATTTAGGCTGTGGGCCGGGCTCGACGATGGAGGCTTTTCTCCGCGAATCTCCCCAAGCCCACGTCATCGGTATCGATAGCGATCCGCTGTACCTGACCATGGCCGAACGGTCCCTCACCGAATATGCCCCGCGGTTCCAACTTCTGCGTGCCGATCTGCGAGAGCCCAAGTGGGTGAACTCCATCCCGGGTCCTGTGGACGCGGTCGTCAGCCACACCTCGTTGCATTGGCTCTTGCCCGAGAATCTGAAGTCCGTCTTCCGCTCCAGCAAGCAGATCCTGCGTCCAGGCGGTCTGTTTCTCAACGCCGATCACATTCGGTGTTCTTCTGAAGAGGCTCAGGCGATGGCCGGGCGCGTTCAAGAGAGTCTGCAAACTCAACGGGAGGAAGGTCAAGATCCGCTCGCGGAGAGTTGGGACGAGTATCACCGGGCGCTTCGTACGGAGTTGGGTCTTGGATCGGCTCTGGATGAATGGCAAGACGAAAAGCAACTGTGGGAAGGCTCCGACGACGGTTACGGCTTCGATTTTTACCGGGGCGCTCTGTCAGAAGCGGGATTTGAGAGCGTCGAACTTTTGTGGCGGGTCGGGACGCGCGGCGTCGTTGTGGCGCGCAATGCGTTGTAGGAAGGTCTTGCTGTAAGGGCGAGAGTCGTGCCCTAAACTCGCCTCTTCATCCATGGTGGGGCCTGCAACAGAAAACGCGCATTATCCATCACATACCTTCTCTTGAGTGCTCTTGCATAGATACTCACTAAGTTCAGTGTTGCATTATAGACTCCAACAGCCTCACGAAGATCAATATTACTGTTTTCTCCGTACCGACAGCCTATCGCGGCATCCTTTGTCGGCAGTACACGAAAGAACTCCTCGGTATCTGTTGGGGCCTCGTGCTCTTCTGCAAGCTTTCGCAGTTTCTCAAGATCATGCGTTCTAGGAGTTGGGACTTCCCGCTGCCGTAGGTAAAGCTTCAGTGCTTTCTCATTGGCCAAGTGCATCTCCCAAAACGCTACCGAAACATTCTCTGGCTCATAACTGATTATATCGTCGACGGCCTTTTCTAGATGCGACAAGATACTTCCACTGAGCCCATGCATGGGATCTGCTGAATACTCAGCCGAAATCAGATTCACATGGATAGTGCGGACCAAAGTTCCAACACTTGATATTCTCTGCTTGAAATCGTCTGTCTCTTCCTCAGAAAGGTCCTCAACGTTTGGCGATTTGTCTAACCAGCCCAGTACGTCTTCTCTTGGCCTAACTGCCGCAGGAATACTCACCCAAACGGTCTCACCGGGTTTGTCCGGCTCTGTAACGCTGAGAGGCACATTGACCTTGAAGGGAGTTCCAAAGAGGATGACAAGTGCTCTTTTCCTGTCGTCGCTACTCTGTGTCATGGCTTCACCGAAACGTGCCTCATACCATTCCTTTGCCCAGGAATAGATGTCGGCAAACCACGGCTTCTCCCAAAGGTCGTCTTTTGTGTCCCCTTTGATCTCAATAATGCACTCGGATACGAACAACTCGGCCGCCCTTAATGGGCGCGACCAAAGTGGCAGCATCGA
>CAYTDF010000733.1:0-889 GCA_964436365.1 uncultured bacterium
TTGCGGATGACGCCGTCATCGATGCCACCGGAAAACCGTTAGATTACGTAAACATGCTGACTCGTCTTGCCGAACAGCAGCCGCTGTACGCACTCACGACCGAGTTTGCGACGGGTCTTCTGCTGTCCAAGAGCGCGTTCCTCAATCGTGTCGAAACAATCCTTGCCGGTAACCGGGATCGATTCCGGAGGTTCACGCGCTGGTCCATAGCCGCGACACTCGTGGCGTTGTTTGGCTCGGTCCTGGTGGCTCTTGCTGTGCCTCTCGCAGAGAAAGACAGCGGCACGGCTGTGCGGACGCTCGCGTTCCCCGAGGGCCGCCCGGTAGGGACGATCATGGTCAGAGATGAAGGCCTTTCGGGCCGGTTCGGATGGGAGAAATACGCGCAGGCGGCCGGGCGAGTCGAAGTCCCGATCGGTAAGGACATAAGGTTGAATATTCACGATCAAGCGGCATCGGATCTTTCCTTTCTGGAAAGACTCGAACCCGATGGCATTCAGGCGTTGTACGTCCACTTGGCAGAGACGGACAGACAACAACTCGTACATCTAAAGGCGCTGGCTTCGCTGCAGGAACTCAGCCTATCGGGATCGAAGATCAACGATAGCGATCTCGAACGTGTGCTGGGCCTGAAATCACTACGTCGCTTGTACTTGGCGATTACGCCAATTACGGCCAAAGGACTCGCAATCATCAAGAAATTGCCATCGTTGGAAGAGCTGAATTTCAACTATACAGACGTCGGCGATGAAGGTCTTAAACATCTCGAGAGTCTGCCGTCTCTCAAAGTGCTCCACGTCAGTAACGCGGGGATTACCGACGAAGGCCTCGCTTCGCTGCGCGGGCACACGTTGTTACGGGAACTCGGGCTACTGCAAAACTCAGCGGT
>CAYTDF010000733.1:899-3062 GCA_964436365.1 uncultured bacterium
GGTGATGCGGGCATGCGCCATCTGAGAAATCTGACAGCGTTGGAGATGTTAATTCTGACACAAACAAGCGTGGGGAACGAGGGCCTGGCTCACCTGAAACGTCTGACTTCTCTGAAAGTACTAGGGCTCGGCCATACCAAAGGCGGTGATGCCGGGCTGGCCTACCTGACCGGGCTGACAGAGCTGGAAAGACTGGGACCCCCACCGGCTACAACCGATGCCGGGCTGCGGTATCTTGCGGGCATGCAGTCGTTGCGCAGCCTGGAGCTTCAGATTACCGAGGCCACCGAAAAAGGCTTGGTTCATCTCAAAGGTTTGTCATCTCTGCGCATACTCATGCTTCCTGCTGGCGTTACGGATGCGGGGTTGACAGCGCTGTGGGACTTTCCCCCCCTGGAAGAACTCTGGATACAAAACTCCCCGGTCACTGAACGGGGGTTGGAACACCTCCGGCCCCTGAAGTCGCTGAAGACATTGATGCTGCACGGTGTTGAGGTCAGTGATGACGGATACGGCATTCTCAAAGAGTTTCCTTCTCTTGAGAAGTTGTATCTGGGCGACACTCGACGGGTCGATGAACGCGAATACGGCGTGAGTGATGACGCTCTGCGTCATTTGGCGGGGATGACGTCACTGAAAGAACTAACACTCAAGAACACTAGAGTAACGGACGAAGGACTCGCCCATCTCGCAGAACTAACGGCGCTGGAAAGACTGGACTTCATCTCTAGCAGAAAAATCACCGACGCCGGCTTAAAACACCTCGAAAGGTCAAGAAGCTTACAAAGCCTCGGCCTTAGAGACACAAAGGTTACGGGAGCGGGGCTCTATTCATTGCTTGGCGCACTTCCCTCCTTGCAGGGGATCGGTATTCGAGGCGTAGCAATCGGGGAGGACGCCTATTGGCGCATTCGATCGGAATATCCGAGCTTGCGCATAACCGCGTCCCACTCGCTCGGCATCGATCCAGAGAAGGGACCGAACGTCGGCGACCCGGCGCCTGACTTCTCAATCCGAACGGTTTACGGCGAGCCTCTCCGTCTTGCCGATTACCGTGGCAAAGTCACGGTACTTTACTTCTGGTCCACTTGGTGTGGTCCCTGTGTTGCCTCCGTTTCTAAGCGAAAAGAGATTTATGAGACGTTCGGGACCCGTGAAGACTTCGCCATGTTGAGCATGAGCCTGGATACGGCTGCGCACGCACCGCGAAACCATGCTGAAAAGTACGACCTTCAGTGGCCACAGGGACACGTCGGCGACTGGGGCGATGCGGCGGTCCGCAAAGCCTACGGGGTCAGATACGTGCCACGGACGTTTCTAATCGGCAAAGACGGCAGAATCGTGGCTGTGGACCCTGGCGACCTGAAATCCGCAGTGACCGCCGCGCTGGGCCGGGAATAAACGCCCGAATGGCTACTCGGCACTGCGTGCCCTTCTGTCTCGATGCCTACCGAGATGGACCGAGCAGAGCCCGGTAGTTGAAGCGGTCGTTCGGCGCGGCATCGCCGTTCAGTGTGAAGTCGCTCCATTTCCCCGTCGACTCGGTGTTGTCCGCCCACTTGAAGTCCAGCGCTTCAGGCTTTTCGTCACACCCCAATGCCGCCCACGGCAGACTCAGCTCGAGTTCGTTTTCCGCCGAACGCCACGGGATCCGGATCACTTCGGTCCACTCCTTGCCGCTGAGGTCACACCGTTCGAGCGTGGCTTTATCCGCCTCGCTCGTCTCGCCCGTCACTCGGTTGACCGCGAAATCGTATCCCAGCCACCCTGTTTCCGGTTTGGCGTCAATGTCGACATAGAGGGTCATCCAGTTCGGTTCGCTATACGGTGTCAGAGCCTCTTGAGTTCGCACATAGAATGCGGCGCTCTCTTGGCTAAAGCTGAACTTCGCGGCGACGATGTCATTTCGTCCGCTACGGTTGGTGTACTGCGCACTCGGATTCCAACCGCGATGATCGCGGCGGACTGGATCCCCGATCGTATCTCGAAACTCCGGCTGCACGTCTCCCCAGTCGTCAAACTCGCCGTCGATTGAAATCGGCCGGCTCTTCACCGGTGGAATTCGCCGCGCGCCTTTGTAGCGCCGGATGTTGCCAATCATCTGATAGAAATAGTTATCCCCATGACCGCCTCTCATCGGCTCGATGTCGCGGCTGTGCTCTT
>CAYTDF010000734.1:0-3053 GCA_964436365.1 uncultured bacterium
ATGGGACGTCCCATCCCCGGCGGTGCGCATGCGTCCTACACTCCCGGGTCGCGGGCTTGTTCACCGGAACCGACTGTTTTTCGACAGCATCGTTCTGTGGATGACTCCGAGACGATTCTTGAGAGATAGGCCAGAGCGGCGGGAACGATGAAAGTCGGTTATTTCGATTGCACGTCAGGGATCAGCGGCGATATGACGCTAGGCGCTTTGGTGCATGCCGGAGTCGGCCTCGACCTCTTCCGAGCGGCGTTGGAGCCCATGGAACTCCCGGGGCTCGATCTCAGTTCCGAACCCATCGTCTCGCACGGCATCGCGGCCACGAAGGTTCACGTCGGCGTGGAGGAATCCCCTCGTCACCGCACGCTCGCCCAGGTTATGGAGGTCGTTACGCGTGCCGATCTCTCCCCTGAGGTCGTCCGGCACGTCACCGGAGCCTTTCGAGCCTTGGCTGAGGCGGAGGGACGCGTCCACGGCAAGCCGCCCGAAGCCATTCACTTTCATGAAGTCGGCGCGAACGACGCTATCGTCGATGTCGTTGGAGCCTGCGTGGGGATCGAGGCTTTGGGGATTGAACGACTCGCCTGCTCGCGTGTGGTTACGGGGCGGGGCACGTTCACCTGTGCCCACGGCACCTTGCCGATCCCGGGTCCCGCGGCTGCCGCGTTACTCGAAGGATTCGAACTCGAGGGTGGCGACATCGAAATGGAACTGGTGACACCCACCGGCGCGGCCTTGCTGAAGGAGTTCTGTGGGAGCTCCTCGCCAATGCCCCCGATGCGGTTGATGGGGTCTGGATACGGAGCGGGGAGCCGCAAATTGCCCGGAAGAGCCAACGTTCTTCGGCTACTGCTTGGTGAAGCGAGCGACCCGTTTGTGTCGGAAACCGGCGATGGGCAAGAGCGGATAGCCGTTATCGCCTGTGATATTGACGATATGGTCCCCGAGCACTTCAGCGTGCTCTCGGAGGATTTGAGGACGGCGGGCGCGTTGGATGTGACCTTTATGCCGGTACAGATGAAGAAGGATCGCTCCGGTTTGCACGTGACAGTCCTCTCGCCCATCGGCCGGGAGACAGAACTGGCGAGGGTCCTTCTCGCGCAGTCCACCACCATCGGTGTGCGCGTGACCGAGGCATTGCGCTATACGTTGCAACGTCGTGCTGTTACCGTGGAGACACCTCTAGGACCGATCCAGGGCAAACTTGTCTGGGGGCAGGGGATCGCACCCCGCTGGACACCGGAGTTTGATGACGCACGCCGCATTCACCGCGAGCGCGGCATTTCCATGCGTGACATCTATCAGATCGCGGTGGAGTCGGCGCGATCTGTCGTCGACGGTGCCGGTTCGGAAGAGTGACGAACTCGATGCGAGACAGTGAACTTGGAGGTAAGGAGTTAGCGTGACAGCCCAAAGGTCGATTCTCAAGCAGAAAAAATTCTGGTTAACCCTCGCGTTCAGCGCGGTTTGCCTGGGCTACTTCATCACTGAAGTGGACTGGCCTTCGCTCTGGCAAGAAACCAGCACGTTGCTTTCCGATCCGCGGGCGTTGATCTTCTTTGTCGTACCGAGTATCTGCCTCAACCTTTTCAGCGTCACTGTGCGTGCCATGCGTTGGCAGAGCCTCTTGGGGGAACCTTGGATCCCGTTCAAACGCCTCTTCGTCTATCTCTCCATCGGTTTCATGTGCAACAACACGCTCCCCGCCCGCGTCGGCGAGGTGGTCCGAACCTACCTGACTTCGTCCCGCGAATCCCGCCGATTTACATCCGTATTCGCAACCGTTGTCGTCGAACGGATTTTCGACTTTGCTGTGATTCTCTTCTTCTTGGGGGGAATTCTCGTCTTTGTTCCATTCCCGGAAACGGCCACAGTTGACGGCGAGAAGATCGTACAGCTGAAAACCCTGGGCGTGGGCTCCCTGGCGTTTGTTGCCTGCGTGACGGGATTCCTTGCGCTGCTGGCCTACTTTCCCGCACAGGCCCGTCGGTTGGTCGAGATTGTGCTCCGGCCCACACCCGCTCAATTCGCCAAGAAGATCGGGGAATTGGTCGATTCTTTCACCGAAGGCCTGTCGACCTTCAAGAGGCCGACTTCGGCCGTTTGGTCGATCTTGCTGACCTTCGCTGTGTGGCTGGTGATCGGGTTCTCCGAGTACCTGCTCATACTCGCCTTTGGGATCGAGGGCGTCCCGTTCTCCGCCGCGCTGGTGATCATGGTGGCGATCTGCATTTTTGTCGCCCTCCCGCAGGCTCCCGGGTTCCTGGGGGTCTACCAACTGGCCTGTTTTGAGGTGACGACTCAGATTTACGGTGTGCCCGAAGGTGTCGCTGGGGCGTTCACCCTCTTGCTGTGGGCGACACAGATCATTCCCATGGCGATCATGGGCTTCATCTGTCTGGCTTACGCCGGGCTCAGTTTCCGGGACATAACCTCGCAGGCCGTCCCCGAAGCACCTCCCCCGGCTTAGGAGTCCTTCGAAGAGCCTTCTTCTGGAGCTTCTGGGGGGGGCTCTGGAGCCGGTAACGGCTTGGGCCCCGGTGTCGGAGGCCTCGGATCGACGAGGCTTGCCAGGTGCACGTTGACCTGGTCGGGGCGGCGTCCGGTCATCGTCTCGATGGCGGTTACAATCCGCTCTTGGAGGTCTCGGGCCAGTTCTTTGATCGGATGGCCGTATTCCACCGATATTGAAATGTCGAGGATCAACGCCTGCTCGTCCAGACGCACACGAACGCCCTTTGAACCGCTGCCTTTCTTCATCCAATCGACAAGCCCGCTCTCAGAACCGAAACCCACGATACCCGCGACCTTACAGGTCTCCCGGTAGGCGATATGTTCGTAGACGCCTTGCGCGACTTGAACCTCACCCATCCTCTTTTCCCCATCTTTTTCTTGCTCCGGGGCCTGATCCGCATCGATGGCTTCGGGCGTCTCGTTCAGAGCGTCCATGCCTTCGTTCTCTTTTTCGGTATTCATTTTCATTGCCTCCAGATGGGGTTCATAGAGCGTCCCTCAAGAGTTTTCTCTTATTGGAGGAGTGGATCCTCCTCCCCAAA
>CAYTDF010000735.1:0-3049 GCA_964436365.1 uncultured bacterium
GTTGCGATTGCCGGAAATATCCAGCCGCTCGACGAGGACGAGATCGTCACGTTCATCGAGCAGTTGCACGCCGCGATCACCGCCGTCGATCCGAACGCCACCGGTTACAGCGTCTTCGAGGAAGCGTTCTCACCGGAATATGTTTCGACGATTTACGAAACTACGAAGCGACTCGGTCTTCTTCATCGCCATGCGGCCGCCAGTCCCCTGGGTTCGGCGGATATTTGGTCCATGTACCATTACTCGTTCTATCCATTGACGCCGCTTCAGATGGAGGTTTACAGATTTCTGATCTCGTTGGGCTCAACCCCGGCGGTCGCCGGTCACGACTATGGAGCTGCGCGGGCCCAAGGAAAGGTGCCGCAGTTGGTCGTGGGACACTATACGCCGTGGCCTGCGGCCCCCGGCTCGAACGTTGAGGATCTGTACGATCCCGACCGGTCGGAAGAAGAGGGAGGTCCGCTCGGTACCGACAGTCCGGTAGACTCTGCGGGCAACCCCGTGGAACTGCGTACCGCCGGCTTGCAGCGAAACTATCTTCTACACGGTCTGATCTCGGAGCATATCACGAACTATTTCTTCGCGGTGGATGTGGGGCCTGCCTATGACGCGTTGGCGAGCCTCGATGTGAATCAGGATCTGACCCCGCGAATGGATCGGTTCGCGTACGTTGTGCAGGAAGAGCGTCCGATTATCAATGTCATCATCGACAGCGCCGTCGATCAGGGCAACGACCGTCTCACCGCGGAGAACGAGATTTCGGATTTCAGCGACATCATGTCCGACGTGGTCCTGATGGCACTCGACGAACTCGTCTTCGCTTCCATCCAAGCGGCCGGTTTCGAGCCTTGGGTAACCTTCAACGTTCCGCTGCAAGGACGCGCGGTGGAAGCCTATTGGATCGTCACCGCCGGAGGTGCGGAGTTGCTGGAGGACGAAGAAGAAGAGACCACGGAAATGCCACCTCTATGGACAAGCGCCGACGAACTCGATTCGGCGCTGCTGAACCTGATCGATCCGGCGATCACGGAGACGCCGGTCATTATCTCAACCATGGCCGGACTCCCGAACGCGGGAAACTGGGCGCGCGTGCGTGAAATTTTCGGTATTCCACTCGGGCGTGGGGGAACCGAAGGCGGTCTGGCTTATGCCTCGCTGAACGTGACCGACGATCCGGATTACCAAAGTTCGCTGGCTACGAATGTTTTAACGGACGGGGACGGCGAACTGCTGACCACGGAGACCGGCGAGACTCGCACGATGAACGTCCTTCCCGACACGATCGACTGGGAGGGTCATCCAGTGCGGCTGCACGGCTTAGACCCGTCACAATTCGGAGTTTTTGCCAATGTCATCTCACCCGATGAAGTACCCAGCGACAATATCCTTCTGGCGTCCGCGCGCGACGACGAATCCGATTGGCTGGTCATCAACGACCCTGACGATACCGGAGCGAACGTGCAGACATCGCGGCAAGAGACAGTCTACATTTTCCAAAACGGAGCGGGTGGTAAGAAGATCCTGATCAATCCGAACATCTACCACGTAGACATGCAGTATCCTCTATCGAACATCCTCTGCAACATAACCGGGCGGCCACAAACCATGAATCGGCCTTCAACGGCGTATGTGGCGTCAGGGCCGACCACCGCGGTCTTCGCGGTGGACGACACCGAGATCGATCTGAATCTGTCCATTCCCGGTGATGAGGTCTCGCTCGACAAATTCGACGAGGCCGGGAACTGGGTTGTCTCCAACGAAACCCGGTCGAAATCCGGGCTTTTCCCGATGACGATCGGCCGTCACGAGCTATTCGTATTCAGCGATCCATCGGCCGCTCCAGGCACGGGTATCGATGAGTGGATACTCTTCGACCGCTGACGTTTAAGCAGCCTGGTTGAGTATGAGGGAGGGCCGATGCCAGCCGGGTTGAACCCGTGAGGCTTAGGCCTCTTCTTCCTGTTTGGATTTCGCGGCGGTGGCTTGGTCGGATTGCATACAACATTTCTTGTATTTCTTTCCGGAGCCACACGGACACGGATCGTTGCGGCCGATCTTGCCCTTGGTGGTATCGGATTGCACCTTCTGGGCTTTCTCTTCGGAAGCCGCTTCAGGGCGAGAGGCAGCACGGCGCTTGGCAAGTTTCGAACGTTCGGCCTTGGTGAGCTGTTTGCGACGCCTCAGCCCACTCATGGGGATGCGCGGGCGCTCCGGCTCCCCCGCCGCTTCGCGAGTCACTTGGGCCCGCGACCAGAAGGAGACGATGTCACACTGGGTGTTCCAATACATCGATTCAAACATATCAAACCCGCGCTTCTGATACTCGACGAGAGGGTCTTTCTGCGCGTAGGACTGGTAGTGAATGCCGTCCTTTAAGTGATCCATGTTGCGCAGGTGGTCTTTCCATTTCGTATCGATGATGCGCAACATCAACTGCGACACAAGACTGGCGGCGATCTCTTCACCGATCGCCTCGACCTTGGCATCGAAGAACGAGCGGATCATGGCGGTGATCTTCTCTTCGAGTTCGGCGTCGGTGTCCTCGGCGCCGATCCCCAGCCAGGTTTCGACGTCCATCTCCTCAGGCGGAACGAGATTGAAGTAGTTCCGAATAGCCCCACCGATTCCTTCAATATCCCAATCACCCTGGTCACGCCCAGGTGCGTACATCTCCACGACATGCCCGATCACAGCGGTGGCCATCGCCCAGAGATCGTCCATGGGGTTTTCGCCGCGTAGGAGGTCGTTGCGCATGTCGTAAATGACTTCGCGCTGCTTGTTCATCACGTCGTCGTATTTGATGATCTGCTTACGAATATCGAAATGATGACCCTCAACGCGTTTCTGCGCAGAAGCGATGGCCTTCGAGACCATCTTGTGTTCGAGCACTTCGCCGTCGCCCATTCCCATCCGCTCGGCGATATTCTTGATGCGCTCACCGCCGAAGATACGCATCAGGTTGTCCTCGAGAGAGAGGAAGAAACGCGACGAGCCCGGGTCGCCCTGTCGTCCGGACCGGCCCCGTAACTGGTTGTCGATCCGGCGGCTC
>CAYTDF010000736.1:0-3040 GCA_964436365.1 uncultured bacterium
GATGCGGATGCCCGAGACCGTCCAAAGCCGCCAGGGATTTCATTTCATCGATCACTTTCGGGCGGATATGCCGCCGGTCTCCATGCTCGACGCCGTACCCCAGTGGAAGAGCCGGAAGGACTCCAAGGAGATCGCCTTTTCGTGTGTCACTCAAGAAGGCGTGGCCTTCGGTGGACGTGCGTGGCCGGTGAACGAGCGCGTGGAGATGGAGTTCTTTGTCGAAAACAGATCCGGCGAACCGCTCGAAAGAGTCAGGCTGCAAATGTGCCTGGTGATGAGCGACGCGCCCGCGTTCGGTGACAAGGAAGATATCACGCGCACATACGCCTGGGTCGATGGCGCATTCTCGTCACTTTCGAATACGACACCGACGCCCGCGGAGAAGAACCGCACCGCCTGGATTTTGATGCTGACCCGGGACCAAGCGAAGAACTACACCGGCGCGCGGGAGTGGACGGATGGCTGGTGGGTTGTCGATCAACTGGCCGACGAAGAGATCATCGCGCGGATCAGCGCCGATCGGAAACACCTGGTGGCGACAACGTGGGACGATGGGCCGATGTATCTGATGACGAATACCGCGATCCCCTGTCTGCACGCCGGTCCCACGAACGCGGTCACGCTAGAACCCGGCGCAAAGCATCGCTGGCGCGGGCGCATCTTCCTGACGCTCAATAACCCGGCCAACCTCCTCAAACAGCACAAGAAAGAGGCTTCGAAGTAGCTCGCTTCGACCGTTCAGAACCGCCGAGAACCGACTTGCCGTTTATCGGCCACCTTCGGAGATCCCGCCGGGACCCGCGCGAAGAATATCGCCGGTGCTGGTCAGACCGTTCGAGGAATCATAGAGAAGATCCCCGCCCTCGCAGGCCCAAACCTTCTTGTCGGGGCCTTGGGAGACAAACGCGTAGCGCAACCGTTGCGCATCCATATCCAGGTAACCGGCCACGGTCTGGAGAAACCCGAAGTGGCTTTGCCCTGGCTTGGCAATCCAACTGTCGTAGGTCACGTAAACCGGACACCCCCTGCTCACGTTGGACTTGTCGAAATCTCCGAACGGATCGTAAGGGAGCCCACTGATGTAGGCGATCGGCGTGGTGAGTGCAATCCAACGGTTATCAATGGGGCTACTTCCGTGAGGATTGGCATCCGTCCACGGGTAAGCGGCATTGTCCAGGAAGTACATTTCGAGACAATCGGCGAAACTTTTCTGGTCGGAATGCACACGGGCGACCTTTGCCCTCGTCTGGGCATTCAGGAAATTCGGGACGGCAATGGCGGCCAAAATTCCAATAATCGCGACAACAATCAGCAACTCAATGAGTGTAAAACCCTTGGAAAAACGAGACATAGAACTCTCTCCTGTTGAGTGGGTAACGAGGCCAAAGCGGAGGTGACAACAGATTCGCAGATTGTGAAAAAGCGTATCCCGGTTCGGCAACTTGACAGTATCCCCAGTGGGCGAGTGTGCCTTGGGCCCGAATCCCAGAAAAGGGAAGGTGCGAAAATGGGGCGACTGAACCATCCAATGGGCGCTTCAACTTGCATTCTAACGAGAGTGCGTTATCATTAACTCTCGTTTCTGTTTCCTTAGACCCGGTCCCCGGGTTCGATACCCTCTTCCCGCCCCACCGCACCCCCCACCGCGGTGGGGCTCGCTTTTTCTGGCAAGGAAACCACTTCGACACGCCCTGCAAGACGCTTTCCAGCGGCTTGCGAGGTTGCATAACGGCGCTCAAACGATGCTTGCTGTCAAGGACCCTGGACGCGTTCGGCCATCATCGCGGCGACGACATCGAGTAACTACTCACGCCCTCGGCGTTTCGCACTGCTTGCAATGTACCGATATGGGGCGCCCTTTTCAGGTAACCGATTTGGCGGGCCGTGTACGTCGTCCGTTTAGAAGTGTGCCGATCGGTGTGTAGCGAACAAACAGCTGGTAGGTGAGCAACAGGAGACCACTAGCGATTGTAGTAATCAGCGCAAACTTGACGAATGCAGGCAGGGGCCAATCCCGTACGATCATTTGCCCCACAATGATGAGCGGCAAATGCGCGAGGTAGAGCCAATACGCCGAATCGGACAGATATCGCACGGCCGGGCTATCACGGCTGAGGAATTTGCGAAATAACCCCATACAGCCAAACGTCATCAGCCAAGCGTAGGCGACCTGCAATACATTGCCGATCGAACGTTGCAGAGCCGGGTCGATCCAATCGCGAATCTCGGACCCGCCGTGGGTGAACAGGAGCCCCAACGGGAAGACGAGAAGTACCGTGACGGGTAACGTCAACCAATATCGGCTTCCGACACGGCCGATTGTGTCGTCGGCGTCGTAGTACAGAGCACCAAAGCCAAAGAAGATGGCGTAATAGAACAAGACATGGAACATCGGAATCAGACCCGCCGATGTATCGGGCCCGAAAGCAAGCATGGACGAGAACCACTGGGGAATCAGCGTGAGTGGAATCAACCATAGGTAACGAGCGGGTGACAAGAACAACCGGCCGGACGGACCTTTCCACCCAAGCCAGCCCGCAATAGCAGCGTAGATCGCAAACCCGGCGACCAGCCAACAGAGGAACCAGAGAAACCAGAGATGATGGAAGAACGGGAACATCTGCAAGCCCCGCCATAGCTTCGCCAGACCGCGTTTCAGCTCGTTCACGGCCTCTGCTTTCGGTTCTTCATTTTCGTTTGCGTCCACGTTGCCGAGAAACTCGCCAATCGTCTTTCGCCCCGCCAAAACTTCCTCTTTGTCGAGTTTGATCTTCAGGATTCCCGCGATGAACTGCGTCGTCGGCCAGTCCACAGATAGCATCTCGGATGGCGTCTGACCGTTGCCGTTCCGACCAGTCGTTTCCGCGCCACTCTGGAGAACTCGTTCGGCGATGTCGGCATGGCCGAAGAATGCGGCGTAGTGCAGAGCCGTGTTGCCATCCCGGGTGAGCGCGTTGACATCCGCGCCTTCTTCAAGCAGCAGATCGATCGCTTCCGTTTGGCCTACCAGTGCGGCCAAGGTCAATGGAGTCTGACCCAG
>CAYTDF010000737.1:0-3039 GCA_964436365.1 uncultured bacterium
AATCCTCGGCCATACGTTTGGTGAGAGTGGTCACCAAAGTGCGCTCACCCCGCTCGATCCGCTCACGAATTCTCTCGATCAGGTCGTCGACTTGCCCCGTCGCCGGACGCACAGCCACCATCGGATCCACGAGGCCAGTCGGACGAATCAGTTGTTGAACCACACGGCTTGAGGCTTGGAGTTCCAACTCGGCTGGTGTAGCCGTGGTGAAGATGGCCTGATTGACGGTCCCCCAGTATTCGTCGAAGTTCAACGGGCGATTATCCATCGCCGACGGCAAACGGAAACCATACTCGACCAAGCTCTTCTTACGGCTCCTGTCTCCGCCAAACATCCCCCGCACTTGAGGCAGCATAATGTGCGACTCGTCCACGATCATGAGAAAATCGTCGGGGAAGTAATCGATGAGTGTGTGCGGCGGTTCGCCCTCCGCGCGGTCGTCGAGATGCCGGGAGTAGTTTTCGATCCCTTGGCAGAAACCGATCTCGCGGAGCATCTCCAAATCGTATTGCGTACGTTGCTCTAGACGTTGCGCTTCAACAAGTTTGTTCTCTTTGGTCAGTGTCTGCAGCCGCTCACGAAGTTCCTCGCGTATTCGCCCGATTGCCGTCTCCAACCGCTCGGGGGCGGTGACGTAGTGCCGCGCAGGATAGAACGTGACTCGACTGTTTTCGCCGTGCACCTCACCGGTGACGTGGTCGATGGCGAGAATCCGCTCCACTTCGTCTCCCCAGAGTTCCACACGGTAGGGGTGTTCGCCGTAAGCCGGAAAGACCTCGACCACATCGCCGCGCACTCGGAACGTTCCACGGTGAAAATCGATGTCGTTGCGAGTGTATTGCAGATCCACCAATCGGCGCAGCAGTTTTTGCCGTGGGACGACTTGTCCAACCTCGACGACGCAAACCATCTCGCGATAATCTTCGGGCGATCCCAAACCATAGATACACGACACAGAAGCCACGATGATGACGTCCGTGCGTTCCATCAGGTTGGTTGTCGCTTCGAGACGCAGGCGCTCGATTTCGTCGTTGATCGTCACCTCTTTCTCGATGTAGGTGTCGCTACGAGGCAGGTAGGCCTCGGGTTGGTAGAAATCGTAATAGGAGACAAAATATCCGACGGCGTTATTGGGAAAGAATTCCCTGAATTCGCTGTAGAGCTGCGCGGCAAGAACCTTGTTGTGCGCCATCACGAGTGTGGGTCGATTCAGACGGGCAATAACATTCGCGACGGTGAACGTTTTGCCGCTGCCGGTAACGCCAAGGAGGGTCTGGAATTTTTCCCGGTTCTCGAGCCCCTGAATGAGAGCCTCAATGGCTTGAGGCTGGTCTCCTTTCGGTTCGAAAGAGGTGTTCAGTTCGAAGGGGATCTGCCGCCGGGATGAACTCTCTCGACGCTCCACGGCCTCGGCCATCGCCTTCACTTTTTCGATTCGCATCACGTTACCCTATCTCTAAATCATTCCTGTGCGTCTGGGTAAGCGACGCCTACCACAGAGTCTAGAGTGGGCGCCGAGACTCGAAAATCAAGGGCGGTATGCCCCGCGTAGTCCCGCGCAAATGTGCTAGGCTGCACGCAGAACGATATAGAGGCCCACAGAATGCAGCAAGCGTGCCTGACGGGAAAAGTTTCGGTAGTCACAGGAGGTAGCCGAGGAATCGGCAAGCACATCGCGGCCGCTCTGCACCATGCCGGAGCAACCGTGGCTATCACCGGGCGGGACGCGGATACCCTTCGGGCGGCGGCGGAGACGATTGGCGAGCGCTGCCGCGCCTACGTTTGCGACCAGCGCGATCCGGCGGCGATTCGTGCTATGGCGACGGAAGCCATCGAAGCCATGGGCGTGCCCGACATCCTGGTTAACAACGCCGGAGTTTATCGGGGAGGTCAGGTCGTGGGACTGTCGCTCGACCGCTGGAACGATATTATCGCCACCAACCTGACGGGTGTATTCGTAACGACACAGGCGTTTCTACGCGCGATGTTAAAGAAGGAACATGGGGACATCTTCATGATCAGTTCGACAAGCGGCAAGAAAGGCGATCCCGGTACCGCCGCTTATTCCGCCAGCAAGTTTGGGCTACAAGGATTCTCGCAGGCACTGATGCACGAGGTTCGGGGTCGTAACATACGAGTCATGGTGCTGAACCCCAGCAGTGTCGATCTCGGAGAGGACGACGGTCCAAAACACGGCCCAGGGCTTTTTCTGCACGCCGCAGACCTCGCGCAACCGTCGTGCATCTCGCATGCCTACCAGGACGAACACTGATACGAGACATGGATATTTACGGGACAAATCCGTGACGCGGGGCATCGTCTTACTGTTCTCGAAGCCATAACGACGAAAGTCCCGCCAAGGTGGCCTTGGAGTTTACAGTCCATCGCGTATCGTGGATGATAACGGGATTCCAGTGCGTTGGAGGTGTTCCTATGAAACGTGTTTTGATTCTTATGGTGGCGTCGCTTACCATGTTGTCGTGCGGCGAAAAGCCAGCCGAAAAGACGACCAGTAGTGTAGCAAACAGCGTAGTCAGCAGCGGCAAAACGATCACGGTTCCGCTAGCGGGCCTGGCCTCGGGTGCGAAGCCTCTGGAAATGATAGAAATCCCGGCAGGCACGTTCACGATGGGTTCGCCATCCGATGAGCGTGGGCGATATTCATATAAAGGAAAAGAGTTCGGGTGGCTTCCGCACAAGGTGACAATCTCTCAACCGTTCTACCTGGGCAGATGCGAAGTGACCCAGGCGCAGTGGCGTGCGGTTATGGGGAACAATCCATCGGCAGATAGCGCTGAAGCAAAAGCACAGGATGAGAAAACATACGGTGTCGGTGATGACTACCCGGCGTATTACGTGAGTTGGGACGACTGTCAGGCTTTTATAAAACGGTTGAACACCATGGGTCTGGGAACGTTCCGGCTGCCGACGGAGGCGGAGCGGGAATATGCCTGCAGAGCAGGGACAACCACGCGGTTTTCTTTTGGCGATGCTCTGGAATGTGTAGACGAAGGTGACGAGTTTAGCAAGTTAGCGGAC
>CAYTDF010000738.1:0-3032 GCA_964436365.1 uncultured bacterium
CGTAACTCTGTGCGAAAGAGCTCCCACGCACAACAACATACCTACGCACTCGGTGGATCAATAATCATGCCCACATTTACCCCGCTCGATACTCGTCACATAGCCAAACAGACGCTTCGCAACGGCAAGATTCGAGGGAAAGCCCCGTGGCGGCCCAGTAAGGGCGATCCCATCAGAAAACTCCCGCTGGGAGAGAACAATTGGTGGGGCGTACCTTTTCTTGTCGGACACGACAAGAGAGTGGCGGTTCTACCCAAACAGGGAGCGCAACCAGTCTCGTTGGACGTGAATAGAAAAGCGCGCTGGGTGATTGTCGCACACTGTTCCGATCTGAGTCATACCCAACGCTCTCAGTATTATGGCGTCGTTGAGCCAGGACAGGTGTTGGCCGAGTATGCCCTGCACTACACCGACGGAACGAGTGCTGCAATCCCTGTGCGGCGGCGGTTCGAGATTTCCGACTACTGGTTTGGCTGGGGTCAAGTGCCGTTCGGCTGCTGGTGCCACCGCGAACACTTGCCGACTCACGAGCGCGGCCCCGATTGGGGAATGGGACAGACCCATGTGAAAGAAGGGACCTACGGCCTGGAGGCTTACTGGTGGCTGTTTCCGTGGGAAAACCCACATCCCGAAAAGAAGATCGCGCGGCTGGAGTTTTCAGCAACGGGCCGGGCCACCTTGGCCATCGGGGCGGTTACGTTGGGGAACGACACGGCGCATCCGATCCAGCGCACACAGCGACAGACCGTGCGTGTCAGCGTTCGCGGCGGCTCGGAGGAAGTCGAGACATCGGTCGACCGTGGCGTGGTGCTCCGCACCACACAGAGCACACCGCCCCCAAAAGAGTTCACGACTTCGAAAGTGCGTGGCTGGGGCCGCGACCCCGATGCGCCGAAACCCAAAGGGAAACGTATCGTCGAAGCGGTCGCCCATCCCGACGCGCAGCTGTCGGTAACATCGGGCAACGTGCAGGGCCAAGTTCGCTGGGGGGATGCAATCGAGAAACGTGTCGCCACCGCGGGGGGGGCGGATTCAGGTGGTCCCGACGCACACACAAACCAATCGCGTTCATATCGAAGTGGTCGATACAGAGACGAGGCAAAGCACACCGGTGCGTATCCATTTGTGTACCCCCGATGGGGACTATATCCCGCCCGTCGGGCACAATCGGTTCGTCAACGAGGCCTGGTTCGAAGATGTGGGCTCGGACCTGGCTCTGGGGGGGATGACCTACGCGTATACAGACGGTACCTGTCAGGCGGATTTGCCCGTGGGTGAAGTCTTGGTCGAGGTAGTCAAGGGATTCGAATACACGCCAGTACGAAAACGACTTACGATTCGGCCGGGGACCCGCAACCTCCAGATTCCAATCTCCCGTTGGACCGATCAGCGGAGCCGGGTTTGGATCACCGGGGATACGCACGTTCATTTCGTCTCGACGGAGACCGGCCGTCTGGAAGCCCAAGCCGAAGATGTGAACGTTCTGAATCTGCTGGCCGCGAAATGGGGCGAACTCTATACGAATGTAACCGACCTGACCGGTGGATTGAGCGGTGTTTCCAACGACGATGTGCTGGTTTTCGTCTCCACCGAAAACCGTCAGCACGTGATGGGACATATCAGCCTGCTCGGTTGCAAGTCTCCGATCTTCCCGCTCAGCTGCGGTGGCGCGGATGAGGCCGCGATCGGCGAGCCGGTCGAACTGATGCTGGCCGACTGGGCCGAGCGATGCCGTGAAGTCGGAGGGCTGGTTATTCTGCCCCATTTCCCGAGCCCGTATGCGGAACCGCCAATCGATGTGATCCTGGGGAAAGTCGACGGCGCGGAAATCCGCAGCTTTTCGGGCGTCTCCGAGGTGTCGTACGCACACCGCGAGTATTACCGTATGCTCAACTGCGGCGCACGCGTCGCGGTTGTGGGAGGAACCGACAAGATGTCGAACGGCATGCCGATCGGCGGCGTGCGCACATACGCCTACACCGGGACAAACGGCGAACTCTCGTACGACGCGTGGGCCAATGCGATCCGTGAGGGCCGGACGTTCACGAGTTCGGGTCCGATCCTGGATCTTCAGGTCGAAGGGCGTTCTGTGGGCGACACCCTGCGGTTACCGCCCGGCGGTGGGAACGTGGAGGTTATCGCGACGGCGGCTTCGGCGATGCCATTCGACACATTGGAGATCGTGTGCGGCGGTGAAGTCGTGGCATCGGCCAAGACGGGCCGTGGCGGCCAAAAGGCACGAATACAGACGTCTGTGCCCATCGCCCACAGTTCCTGGATCGCCGCGCGCTGTTACGGTCGAAATCGTGTCTGGCACTGCTGGCCGATGGGTGTGGAAGTCCACACGTCGCCCGTCTATATCCCCTGCGGACGCGGAGAATATCACTCACCCAAAGATGCGACTTACCTGCTCACCGTGGTGGAAGGCGCGGAGATGTACATCAATCGCGTGGCGAGCGTCACCAACGAGCAAACGAGAAGATTGTTCATGCGCCGGATTCACGAGGCCCGGGACGTTCTGTTGGCGCGCGGTGGGAAACTGTAGTTTATCTGCGGATAGAAAACGAAGGCAACCACAATTATGACTGAGGCTCCTGACTCTTCTCCCAAGCCAAGTACTAGGTTCTTTGAAGAAGATGGACGCTTGCTGCCGATATGGCGGGTGGCGATTTTCATACCGGTGATCATCTTCGTCTATCTCTATCGGCAGATACTCGCGCCGGTTGTGGTCGTTTTTTTTCTGCGGCATGTGGACAAGCGACGCTTTTCGAGTATCGGTTTCAGTCTACACGAAGGTTGGCTGATAAGTCTTGGCGGTGGCCTGCTGCTTGGTGTCGGTCTCATGGGCTCGATCTTCGCGATCGAAATGACCTTCAGCTGGATTGACGTGAAGGGATTCGCCTGGACGACAAGGTCCGACTTCGCTTCTGCACTGGCCTTTTCCGCTCTCCACATGACCTTCGTCGCCGTAACCGAGGAATTAATTATGCGCGGCTACATTCTCCAAAACTTGGAGGAAGGTTTTGGAACAC
>CAYTDF010000739.1:0-3027 GCA_964436365.1 uncultured bacterium
TTCGCCAACATCGATGCCAACTCCTTCCGCCCGAGCCAACTTGGCAACCCAGAGCAAGGTATCGAGGCGATAACGGCCGATCTGGATGGAGATGGGTTCGATGAAATCATCACCGTCCACGCTTCGAAAGTTGACTTTGGCACGGGCCTAACCGGTAACTATATGCAGGCCATGAACATTGCGAACCCAGGCACCCAAAGCATGACGAACCCGATCCCAGCATCTGACATCGTGTGGGCTGAAAAGCAGAAAATTTTTAGTGATACGTCCAACCCGTCTGGTGGTCTAAACATGGCAGCCGGTGACCTTAATGGCGATGGTGAAGTGGAAGTCGTGGTCGTCACAGCTGCACCGAATCCATCCGACCCGACGAATAGAGGCAACAGCAAGCTCACCGTCTTGGTACCGAACTTTACTGACGGCAACTTAGCCAACGGAAGTTTCAGCGTCATGAAGGACGGCGGCGGCACGGGCGGGAACATCTGCGTGAGGCTGTTCAGCGAAACTACGAATCCGAGCGGTGACGTTAGCGTTTCGGTCGCCGATCTGAATGGCGATGACAAAGACGAGATCGTCGTGAGCCGTGGCGTCTCGATTGGCGAGACGGTAGCCAAGTCTGACGTGACGGTCTTCTACTTTGATGAGTCCGGTGTTGGCGCTGGAGTCCTGAACCGGTTTCCGAAGGTGGAACTGCCTCAGGTCTACAGCACGGAGGAGAACCCGGGCGGTGGCGCAAACGTTGCCGCGAGTATAAGGCTCCCTCTCCTTGATGAGACGAGCACCGCGCATGTGTCCACCATTCCCCTTCCCGACCTGCCTTCCGGCGCGACGCCTTTAGAGATGGTCCTCATCCCGTCGGGGACATTCATGATGGGCCCAGACACGGATAATCGTGGGCGCAGTTTACGCGGAGCACCTCAGCACGCTGTGACGCTAACGAAGAGCTTCTACCTTGGAAAGTGCGAGGTCACGCAGGCGCAGTGGGAGGCTGTGATGGGGGGTAATCCTTCCACCTTCGGCGGAAAACCGAATCATCCGGTTGAGAGCGTTTCCTGGGGTGACTGCCAGGCCTTCATTAGACAGTTGAACGGTCTGAACCTCGGGACATTCCGCCTTCCCACGGAGGCGGAGTGGGAGTACGCCTGTCGCGCGGGGACGAATACGATCTTTTCGTTTGGGGATGCGTTGGAGTGTTCCAACTACCATTCCTACTGTGCGTTGATGGACAAATACATGTGGTGGGGTGGCAATAGAACGCACAGCGGCAATGTGTCTAACACGAGGGAGGTTGGCTTGAAACTACCGAATCCTTGGGGCCTACACGACATGCACGGGAATGTTTATGAGTGGTGTTCGGATTGGTTCGGGTCCACGTATTATTCATCGAGTCCTCAGGTTGATCCGCGAGGACCTTCGTCGGGCTCGCTCCGCGCCGGGCGTGGCGGCGACTACTACTTCAGCGCCTGGGAGTGCAGGTCGAGGAATCGAGGCCGCATCACACCCGACGACCGCTACGGCACCATCGGCTTCCGTCTTGTACGGGAGTACCCATAACAGAAAGTGTTGCGTGGCGGGTATCGGATGAGTGGAGTCACATTGTGTCCGAGCCCCGAGGGCGTGGTTCGGTGTTCCTTCACCATCCGCCGGAACGTCACAGGGAGGCTTTCCCGTTGGAGTCGTGCTGAGTTCCTGGCGATCCTCGTGCACGAAGTATCCTCTGTATGAATAACCAATGTACGTGCGAGCGCATCGAGCCGAATTGCAGTACTCTGTTTAGTGTTCGAGGAGGATTATGATGAAATATGGATTATTTCTTGCCGTGGTAGGTGTTTTGATAATTACCGAAGTCCATGCTGCCGAAGGGCCCACAGTCGACAAGAATGTCGTCGTCTATTTTGAATCCGGCCGGTATGGCGGATGGCCCGCGAACTATGGAATATGGTCGTGGGGCGATGAAATCCTGGTTGGGTTCAACCAAGGCTATTACAAGGATCAAGGCCCCACGAAGCATGCGATCGATCACGATAAACCCCGCCGGGGCATGTTCGCGAGCAGCAAGGACGGTGGCGAAACCTGGGTGATTGAAGAGCCCGTCACCAAGACTCCAGACGATTCAGTCGCTCCGATCGATTTCACGCATCCGGATTTCGCCTTGCGGGTACCGTTCGCGGGAAGCCAAGGAGGCTCGACAGAGGTTCACGTCTCTTACGATCGAGGCCAGACCTGGCTACGCCCCGTGAATCTGCCTTCATTCGGCACGCCGGATATCGCGGCGCGTACCGATTACGTGATCGACACCGCTCGGATATGCACGCTCTTCCTCACGGCGGCCAAGCAGGATGGGAAGGAAGGCAGACCGCTTTGCGCTCGAACTGTCGACGGTGGTTCGACGTGGAGTCTTCTTTCTTGGATCGGACCCGAGCCGAAGGGATTCGCCATTATGCCGGCGTCCGTACGACTCTCAGAGACAGAGATTCTGGTGGTCGTGAGAAGGCGGGAGGAGACCAAGAGATGGCAAGCGGCCTACCTGTCTCAGGACAACGGAGCGAGCTGGGAATATCTGAACGATCCCATGGCGGATTTGGGAGAGGGCAATCCACCCAGTTTGATCAAACTGCAGGATGGGCGGCTCTGCTTGACCTATGGCTTTCGAGCGGCACCCTTTCGCATCGCCGCGAAGCTGAGTGCAGACAACGGCCGGACCTGGAGTGACGAAATTGTGTTGCGTGACGATGGCGCCAATCGCGATCAGGGCTATACACGAACGGTGCAGCGACCGGACGGAAAGATCGTGACGGTCTACTATTTCAACGAGGTCGAGAGAGGGCCTGAGCGTTATATCGCCGCGACGATTTGGGATCCCGGACTTGGATCGCGCCGCGACGATTGAGGTGGATCGTTGGGGAGAACTCGATGGGTTCGCTACGCCCTAGACGCCCCTTAACTGAAGACGCCGAGAGAATCCGCGTACGAGTCCCCTATCCCCGACTCCCATCGTTCGGGATAATTTGGCACTTCATCTGCATC
>CAYTDF010000740.1:0-376 GCA_964436365.1 uncultured bacterium
GCGGATGAACGGGTAACCGAGAACGGTGCCAAGAGTCTTCCGCCCTCACGTTTTCTGGGCGAGATACCGGATCAATATCAGAATGTCACCCACACCAGCCAAGGCGTCGACCACTGCTATCTCGACCTCGAAACCGCTGCGGGAAGACTCGATTTTGGAGCCTTCTTGACAGAACTACAGACCCAGCGAAGTGAACAGGCCAAGATCGCGTCGTAGCGGACACCGGCCTCCACTCAACCTCCTTCACTCAATCCCGTGGGTTTCACAAGAGACTGTTGCATTGGCCAACTTCCATGTACGCCAAGCATGACGACCCGTTGCGCGTACACTTCGACCGCGATCTGGATGGCTCTGGAGGCGGTGGTGAGATGTAATT
>CAYTDF010000740.1:386-3004 GCA_964436365.1 uncultured bacterium
TGGCAACCTGGCCAACCTGGTCGGTGTGAAATGGGACTATGCTGATCGTTATCTGTTTCTAAAAGGAGATATAGGTGATAAAGAGTTCATTGATCGTTATTTCCAGAATTTTGAAATAGAGCGAGTGATACGTTGAAGCGTTTCTCGAAGGTCTTCCCATGTGCGTACACGATGTGGGATAGCCAACGTTTCGTTCGTGCGTATCTACGGATGAACAAACTGAAGATTTCTCTCATCGCTCGTATGACTTGGAGGTCCACGGTATGACATCGAAAGACAAAGCAATCGATCGGCGACTTTTCCTGCAGGGCAGCGCACTCACCGCAGTGAGTGCGGGTGCAGTTTCCGGTGCGTTGGCCAGTACTACCGACAAGAAATCCACCGAAGCCTGCTGCGACCCGAAAAAAATTCTCAACTACAACCCACAGATGAAATACCGCTGCCTGCCCGGGACGGATATGCAACTCTCCGTGATCACGCTGGGCGGGTACCTCATGACCGAGAAAGTCCATCATTACGGGATCGACCAGGGCGTTAACCTGGTTCACATTGCCAATAACTACATCAAGGGCAAAGCCATCCGCATGGTCGGAAACGTCCTCAAGACGCGCCGGAAGGATGTGTACGTCGCGCTCAAAGACAACTTCACCGACAAAGGATACGATCCCGCCGCCTTGGACGACGTGCTCAAGACCCTGAACACGGATTACGTCGATCTGTTGATGTTCAACCGGCACAGTGCGGATGACGCAGGCGACGAGAAGATCCAGGGGATTTTCGAAAAGTACAAGGCCGATGGCAAGGTCCGGTATTGCGGACTGACCAGCCACGGGAATGTCAAGGAGGCGACCGCCGCGGGAATCAAGAGCGGCATGTATTGCCTGGTCAATCCCGCGTTGAATCAGCCGAGTTTCGAGGCCCTCGATGCGGATTTGAAAGCCGCACAGAAAAAGAATATCGGCGTGATGGCCATGAAGACCATGAAGGGCATCGACGGCGGCATCGAAATGGAGACGGCCTACTTCAAGAAGGTGCTTAGTAACCCGGCCGTCACCACCGTGCTGAGAAGTTTCGATACGTTTGAGAACTTCGACGCATACCTGAAAGCAACCAACGAGGCTCTGACCAGCGCCGAAGACCGGGAGCTGTACCGATACGCACAAGCCAATCGCGCCAATAACTACATGATGTGCGACGAGTGCAAAGGCGTCTGCCCGGACGGCGTGGAGATATCGACCGTTATCCGTTGCAAGGATTACTATCACGACCAGATGGGCGCGACACAGTCGGCGCGAGCCACATACCGGGCCATCCCGGAAGGCCTGCGCGGAAGTGACGCCTGCATCGACTGCAGTCGATGTGAAAAGGCATGCCCGAATGGCATACCGGTGGTCCGAAAGCTTGCCGAGGCTCGGCAGACCTTCGCGTAGGCTGTCACGACGGCCCGAGAACAGAAAATTGAAAGCGCCCGGTTCCAATCCGGGCGCTTTATTTCACGCGTTTGTACGCGATAGAGTGTCTCTCGAAAGTCTTCTCCAGTAGGGTGCACAAACGAAGTGTCGCTTGCGGCAAAGTGCCCCCGGTGGCTGACTGACGGTGGCCGGGCGCTCAACGTTTTTCAATCGGACTGAAATTTTGCAAAATACAATAAAATAATCCCGCAGGCGGCCACAGCTGCCGTGGAGACGAATCAAATGAAGAGACTCTTTCCCGCACTGGTAACTCTTTCCCTTATCGCTTCGAACCTCGTCCTCGGTCAAGAAGACGGCGACGGGGACTCGGATGCGCCAGAAATCGTGCTCACCGACGGGCAGAAGCAGACGTTGTCCAGCCTTTTCCCCGACGCTGACAAACTCGGAGTCACGCCCGTCCAGCAACCGGAGTTCTTCAGCGAGTCCAATCTGTTCGAGTACATCAACGGTGCTGCGGATGCCTACCACTCCTACGATTTCGTATCGCTCATTCACCAGGATTTCGACAAAGGCAAGACAACGGTCACGGTCGATATTTATAACATGGGCGAACCCCTCAACGCTTTCGGTATCTACTCCGCCGAGCGCTCGCCACGCTACCGGTTTGTATCTCTGGGGGCCCAGGGGTACGAGAGCAAGGATTGCATCTACTTCTACCAAGACTCGTATTACATCCAGCTCGTGGCCTATAGCCGGGACCGAAAACCGACGGACAAGCTTCTTCGAGCGTTCGCCGAAACGATCTCCGCGCAAATCGAAAAGGGAAAAGAGTTGCCGAAAATCGTGACCTGTCTCCCCAAGAAGAACCTCGTGGCCAACACGGAGACCTACCTCAAGAAAGCGCCGATCGGGCACGCGTTTCTCGCACCGGCGCTCACCGCGCAATACGTCGTCCAAAACGTGACCTGCACGCTTCTTCTCTCACAAACCGAATCCCTCCGTGAATCGGAAGCGAGGATTCAACGTCTCCACGAGCATCTGAAGAAGGTGGGGAAGGCGGCCGATCTGCCCGATCTTCACCCCCGTGCATTTCGAGGTTCGAGCAAATACGAAGGGGAAATCGTCGCCTTCCCGCATGGCCGTCACGCTATCCTTCTGCTTGAGCCACCGGAATCCCCCGAGTCGTTCCTGAAGGGACTGATCGAG
>CAYTDF010000741.1:0-3001 GCA_964436365.1 uncultured bacterium
TACGTTCTTCGGTTTCGTATATCAGCCTGACCACATCCAGTGCCAGCTTGCTCAGATACGATTTCGGGAACGATATCTGGTACTGAAGTGCGATCGCTTCGCGGTCCATCATAACCGGCGACGTCCGATAGTAATCGCTCCATTTCGAATAGATGCTCTCCTCGGAGGCGGTCGCCCGGAATCGGAGCACCAGACTTCGTGAAGAGCCACCTTCCGGTATCCACTCCAGCTTCTTCAGCTTGCTCAAACCGCCGAGAACAAACTCACCGTACAGGCTTGTCCCGTGGCGTTCGGGATCGGGAAGGCTCGTCCATTTGCGGTATGCGCTTCCACCCAACTGCAGGCCGAGTTTTTCACCCCATTCGAAATTCCCCGCTCGCATGCTGGGACGCCCCACATACGTGACGTTAATAGTGCCCTCGCAGGGCACATGCAAGTACCCGTCGGCGTGCACAAACAGCTGTTTCACTTGCGCCGTTTCGGGGAAGTTGGCCATGCTCCTCCACATGCCGGGATTATCTAGACTCGCACGGTACAGCGTGGGGATGCCACCTGGCGATTCTCCGAGCGTCCACAGGGCGGTGTAGGCCCAGACCACATTGTAGTTCTCTTTGGCGGACGGCATTGTGCCCCAGGGGGACCAACCGCCGCCTACCCCACCGGTGATGCGCCACAGCTCCCGTGTGCCTTCCGGACGGATCACCGAGCCGAAAACGTTTCCGGGCGCGACGTACAGCTTGTGTTCGGTTCCTTCGACAGCCTGTTGCAGCGGTTCCAGATACCGCTCAAAATTGGGCGGGGGCATACCCTGGACCACCCCGCGAGGCTGCGGCCAGGGAGCCATCTGTCCCGGGCTGAATCCCTGCACGAAGTCGCCCATCGTGGTATGAGCGAGGCTCAGGTTCTGGCCAAATGCCGATGGGTTCGCCGCCAACGGCAAGACCGCGACAGCCAGCCAGACCCGGATGGGCAGACGGTACGACAGGCATCGATCCAATTGTCTCAACATACGCATCACTCGGGACTCCCCACAGACTATTTTATTATCGCATTGGGGGGCCGCAACTTGAATTGACGGTCTCGGCACGAGTTGCCTCTCGTCACGCTATCTGAGCACCTTTCGGCGAGGGCGGCAACGTCATGTTTCGTCTCCCGCCACGAGACCCACGTGGCTCTCGGCTTGTGTGGAATGTCGCCCGATGCCAGAATGGCCCCTATTGTGCATGAAATTCGGTGCTGAGGCCTGTTTTCTTGAGGTTTTCTTCAGGCCGAGAGCAAAAACGGCCGTTTTTGGGCCTTTGAGTCAGGGAGAGTTATTGATGGCACTTGCGATTGGAATCGATCTGGGCGGTACGGACATCAAGGCGGGCGTTGTCTCCGAGACCGGAGACGTCGCTTATCAAACCAAGATTCCTACCCAGGGCCAGGAGGGCGGTCCGGCGGTTGTCGACCGGATTTCCAGGCTTATCGCGACCATTCTCGACTCCGCGGAGATTGCTCCCCGGCGCTCGGAGGTACTCGGTGTCGGTCTTGGCAGTCCTGGGTTGATCGACCAAAAGAACGGCACCATCACCCGCCCCGTAAACATCCCCGATTGGGAGGACGCGGTTCCCATCAAGGCCCGCTTCGAGGCCGAACATGGCATCCGTGCCGAGGTCGACAATGATGCCAACGTCTGCGCGCTCGGCGAAGCGCTTTATGGGGCAGGGCATCGGAAGTCCGTCGTTCTCGCGCTCACACTCGGCACCGGTGTCGGCGGTGGCGTTGTTGTCGATGGCCGGGTTTTTCATGGTGCCCACGGTTATGCGGCCGAGGTCGGGCACATCACCGTCGATCCCGAGGGGCCTGTATGCGGTTGTGGCAACAGTGGATGTTTAGAATCGTACGCCTCTGCGCGGGCGATCGGTCTCCACGCTCAGGAGTTGATCGGTCAGAGCAAGGACCATGGAAGTCTTCTGGAGAAATGGGTGGCCGAAGGCAAGGATGTGACCAGCAAGTTGGTTTATGAAGCCGGTCTGCGGAAGGACTTTTTGGCCGAGCGTGTCATCGCTCGTGCGGGGCGATATCTGGGCGTGGGGCTCGCGTCGCTTTTGGTGGCGTTCGACCCTGAGATCGTCGTCATTGGCGGTGGGGCGTCCAACATGAGCGACATGCTTTTCGATTATGCGCGCCGTGAGATTGCCATACGTGTCTACTTCAACGATTTCTGTGAAACGCCCATCGTACAGGCCGAACTGGGTGAGGATGCCGGCTTTATCGGAGCCGCCGGCCTGATCCTCTAGTCAAGAAATTATGGTTTCCCTGTCAGTCCTTGACCTACCCAAGTAGCGGAACTTATCTCTACTCAGAGAGGGTAACTAGAGGCAGGTCAGACGCTCCCCGAAGATGCTATATTACCTCGAATGCTACAATATTCAGTTGCCGATTCCTTTTGGGACAGCGGGATATGCACCGATAATAGCGGTCCCATTCACGCGTAACAGCTATAAACGGGTCGAATTCATAGCGTCGCTCATTTCTTTATCGTCCTTCACGAGGCCACTATTAAAGGTGACATTACTCTTCTGATTTTCTATCCAAGATGTGCAAATCTCGTTGGGGGAATGGTATTGATAAACCTGCAGATTCAATCTTCTCTTTGATATTCTTGTTCTGGTCCCAATAAGTATTCCAATAATCGTCGACTTTAGTCCATGCCCGTAACTGCAAGTTAACCGAACTATCGGCCATAGCTTGCACCATTACTTGTGGTTCCGGATCTTCAAGAAAACGTTCTTCATTCCGAATGATTGCCTGCAAGACATTGAATCCTTGTTCGATTGAGTCGGCGTAAGAGATTCCTACGATTAAATCCATGCGCCGTGTTCCGTTGCGGGTATAGTTCTTCATCGGCGCTCCCCACAAGCAGCCGTTGGGAGCAGCAATATACAGGCCATCGAAGGTCTCGAGGATTGTCGTAAACAGTCCAATCTCTTTAACGGTCCCCAATATAGACGCGCAT
>CAYTDF010000742.1:0-1048 GCA_964436365.1 uncultured bacterium
AACGGTTTGGGCGCGACGCAGTATGAGATACGTAGCGCCAGTGAAGCGCTCGAAATGGAGCATGATGCGCTCGCCGGGCAGCTGGGCAGTCTCAATGCCGATCTCGGCACGTTAGCCGAAACACAAGGCGGTGAATTCCGAGGTCTCGAACATACCATCGACAACGGCTTGGGCGCGACGCAGTACGAGATACGCAACGCCAGCGCAGCGCTTGCGGCGAAGATCGGAGCGATCGAGCTCCCTGAGATTTCATTCGATGGAGTGATCGAGCAGATCAACGAGAACCAACTTCTACTCGACGGTTTGGGCGATGTGCCAACGCAGGTCTCCGACCTGAGCGGGCAACTGGCCGATACGGAGAGCGCACTGACAGTCGAGATCGATGCGAACGAGATAGCTATCGCGGCAGTGGATGCAGCTCTTGGCGATCAGAGTGTGGCGCTTACAGCCTTGGAAACAACGCTCGTGGATGGAATCAACGCGAACGGGGCCGCGATTGTGGCCGCGGAAGATGCGTTGAGTGTTGCGATTGCCGCGAATGAGGCTCTGATCGTCGCAGTGAGCGCTGCAATCGATGCCACCGTCGGGGATCAGAGCGCAGCACTCGCAGACGTCCGGACGGCACTCACCGGTGAGATCGACGAGAATGGAGCGGCTATCGCCGGGGCCCAGGACGCTCTCGGTCAGGCGACCGCCGCCAATGAAGCCTTGCTCGCCGCTCTCTCTGTGGCAGTCGGCGATCAGGGAGCTGCCCTCGTCGCGACGGAAGCTGTGCTCGTCGGTGAGATCGATGCCAACGAAGCCGCGATCCTTGCGGCACAAACCGCTCTGAGCGAGGCAATCGCCGCCGATAGCGTAGCCATCAACGGTGCGCGCGAAGATATCCTGGCCGACCTGGTGACTGTCAAGAGCCTGATCGGTGAACTGAAAACCAGCAACGGTATCATCAGCGGGACGGTGGCCAACATAGACTCGAGAGTTGCCGATTTGATCGAACTCGCAGAACGGATCGATGAACGCGGTCTCGGGCTGGGGCAGAATGAGCATG
>CAYTDF010000742.1:1058-2994 GCA_964436365.1 uncultured bacterium
GTTCATCATCACCTTGGATATTCGCGATATCGAAGATCATCTGGCGGAAGGCGAACTCCGGCTTTCGCTGTGTCTGCCAGCCGCGTTCGGCGGTCAGCTGGATATCGTGCAGATGATGGTCGCCGGCTTCATCGCGCAAGCCGACTCCGCGGGTATCGATGTTTCGAAGGCCCAAAAAGCCTACGACGACGCCGTCGAGAATATCGCCGAAGGCAAATACAAAGACGCCTACGGTAAATTCGCCGACGCCTACAAAGAGTTGCTGAAGAAAGAGAAGAAAGGCAAAGGTAAATAACGGCAAAGACGACGATGATGATGATGACTAGTCGAAGAGTCGATTAGCCGATACCAGCCAGCCGCCGGTGAAGAGCCCCTTCACCGGCGGTCGACGTTGTCTCCACCGATTGTTGCAGGGTAATTCTGGTAGGTAGACTCCACTTATCCGTCTTTTTCATGCACAATCTCACTGGGGGCCATGGAGAAACGCTCCTGCAATGCCCGCATTTCGTGTTTCCAATACGAAATCGTATTTTCAATTCACCCGAGATGGAGGAGGAGAGGTATGAGGAATTCGATACGAGTATCCCTGTGGAGGGGAGTAGGTCTGTTCTGTATGGCCATGCTGATGGGCATGGGTACGGATGTTTTGGCGCAGGATCACGTCTGGAGCTAGCCGCTCCCCGACGTGGAGTTTGGCGGGAGTCTGCGCGTTCGCGGCGAATATTGGGACGATTTCCGTTTCGGTGAGGATAAGGCGGGGAGCGACGACGAGTTCGTGTTGACCCAGTTGCGTCTGCACCTGGGCTGGGATCCGGTGGAATGGTTCAGCGCGTTCATCGAAGGTCAAGACGCCCGAGTCATCGGGGAAGACGCCCACTTCGGTCTTCGCGAAGAAAATACCGTCCCCTCGATTTTCACGGACGAATTCGATCTGCACCAAGGCTATGTCGACCTGAAGCCGGACCTTTTCGATTTTCCGGTACGGCTGCGTGTAGGCCGTCAGAAACTCAACCTTGGAGTCCAACGGCTGGTCTCGTCGTTGGAATGGGTGAACACGGCGCGAGTTTGGGACGCGGTCCGGCTCACCGTGGGCGGCCCCGAACGGTCGTTGGACATCTTCTCATCGCGGCTCGTGGCTGTGGATTTCGGCGATTTCAACGATTGGGCCAAAAACCGCAACCGGATGTTCGATAGCGATTTCCACGGTGTCTATTACACCGACAAAGAACTGCTCGAGAATACGACTCTCGAAGCGTATTACCTCGTGCGGCACGAGAATGACAAGGATGATGTAGTCCACCCCACGGGTGCAGCCAGCAAGATCCGAGAATCCTCCAAACACTTGACAGGTGACATGGATGATGAAGTCCACACAATCGGTGGACGGTTCGACCACACCCGCGCGGCTTGGGATTTCAACGGAGAGATCGCAGGGCAGTTCGGTGACTATGACGATATGGACCACGAAGCCTTTATGGTGCATGTCGGTGCGGGCTACACCTTCGAAGAGCTGAACAACATGCGTGCCGGAGTCGCCTATAACTTCGGGAGCGGTGACGACGATGCGGGCGACGACGACCACGAAACGTTCGACAATCTCTATCCGCTGAATCACGCGTATTACGGTTATATGGATTACTTCGCGCTGCAGAATGTCCATAACGCCGAAGCGTCCGTGAAAGGCAACATCCTGGAGAACTTGAATGCCCGCTTGGCCTACCAAGGTTTTTGGCTGGCCGAAGAAGAGGACGACGCGTGGTATAACGCCGGCGCCGCCCCGCTTCGCAACGCGGGTGGAGCCAACGCGTCTTCATACGTAGGTAGCGAAGTGGATCTGACGCTCAAGTACAAAGCGGAGAAGATCCCCGCGATCGAAGGTGGGTACAGCCATTTCTTCGCAGGCGACTACGTCGGGGACACAGGTCCCTCGGACGAC
>CAYTDF010000743.1:0-2991 GCA_964436365.1 uncultured bacterium
GTCCTTATCTGAACAGCGTCACGGGTGTCGCCAGCGCCAGCCGTTGGACCAAGGCGGGCGAGGAACGATGCCAATACACGGCCTTCGCGGATGAAGTCGCCCAGTATCCGTTCGGAGCCATTTTGGATAGCAAGCCAAAGGAACTCAAATCCCTCCTATTTCTCTCGCGCAAAACACAATCGTTCGCGGCCGGGAACCTCGTCACCTTGGAGACGATCTGGAAGACGGCTCAAAATCTGGCCAACGAGTTGGCGCCCATGGGAGTCGAACTGCAACCGGTGCTAGAGGAGATCCAGGCCGATCTCGGCGGTCCATTCGACGAGACACTCTTCCCATGGCTCGGATCCGAATTGGCTTATGCGGAGGGCCGGGCCTCGCTGGATTCGATTATCCCCGTCAAGCCTCGCATGCTCATGCTAGAAGTTGATGACGAACGGGCGGCGCTCGAGTTTGTCGAGAGAATCGTCGGATTGGTCGAGAAGAAATCCGAAATGCGGTTGGTCAAGAGCGTCCTATCGCATCCGGTCACCGACATCACGACCTACCAGATTCCGCTCCCCATGATTCCGGTTCAGCCCACGATCTGCGTGGTCGATGGAATGCTGATCGTCGGAACATCGTCCGAGTATGTCGAGGAACTCTTGGATGTCCACAGCGGTGAGATCAAGGGACTCGAAGCCACATCCAAGTTCAAATCCCTCGGCTCGCTCTGGAAACAGTCGGAAGGCGACGTGGTCTACAACGATATTTCCCGTGGGCTTCTGGACGCGAAGAACGCACTAGAGCGCTTTCAAGCCATGGGCACACTCGCCGGGGCTGGAATGCAAATTGCATCACAGAACGTCAACGGAAACGCCAATCACAACGCGCCCTTCGGCTCCAATGGAGATAAGAATACAGCGCTCATCATGAACATGGTGCAATCCGGTCTTTCCCGGGCCATCAACTTCCTGCAGATCTTCACCGTCATCCAAGCCGAAGGCACTCACACCGTCATCAAGGACCGGGGGATGCTAACCACCAAACTCCCGACCCGCAGGGACCTTCATCGGCGGGCATACATGGATGTGAGTTCGCGAGGCAAGGTCTCGTTCTTCGCAGAAGAGCACCTCTTGCAACTCGTAGAGTCTTTCGACGAGAAGAAACAGTTCCCCTTCCAGAACGACCTCGCGCTCTATCTCTCGGATGTGGTGACTCGCTACATCCCCGATCAATCCGGACGGGCCTACGCTCACATGGCCGAACTCTACAACCGGACCAACGAACCCGGCCAAGTCGAGAAGATGCGGGCATTGGCTGAGAAGCACGGGTGGGAGTTCAAAACGGAGGGTTCGTCCGAACCGCGGGAAGCGGCCAAATCCGAAAACCCGAGCGACGATGAGACGATTGCCCCCGAAGTGAGTATCGAGGAAGAGAGCGACAGCGACGGGACGGAGTGACAGAGGAGAGTGCGAAATGGGGCCGGGCCAATCGGACACGACTTTTGGAAGGTACTTTAATCCGAATCCTCCGAACCCAGGTACATCCGTTCGGGCCCCTTGGCCGGTGCCGGAGCTTCGGGCTTGGGTTTGGCCAAGCCGCCCCCAGAGGAGATCTTCATCCGGGCATCCGTCTGACAGCTCTCGCACAGGCTGACGCCGAAGGGAATCGAGGCCCCGCACTCCGTACAGTTCCCTTCCCCACGGAAGACACGCAGTTTCTTCCGGCGTTCGAGATCTTCAACCATTGCAAACATCAAATGCCTCGCGCCGCCGTCTTCGCTATCGACGCAACTGAATAACTCTTCGAGTTTCCACCATTCACGGGGGATGGGTTTATCGAGGGTCTGGGGATCCCTCAGGATGTCGTCAATGTCCAGATCTTCACTCGCGAGTCCGTACAGGATTTCGTACACCGTTTTCCGGGTGTCCTGGAAATCGGGATGTTCGTAGATCTCCTGGGCCTCGGGCTCGGCCTCATCGTACTTGACCGACGCGATATAGCGAAACGCCACCACATGGGCGAACCACGCCCCCGCTTGACGCATCCGCCTGGCTTGACGTCCGATCAACTGGGCGAAACGCAACGGGAAGCACTTCACGACCGTACCCACCGGCATCTGCTGGTCGGCCAAATCCCCCGCCTCCGCCTTCTTCTTTGCGGTATCGGCAACCGTACCGGACTGCAAAAGAAGGCTCCGGCATGTGCGCAGCACCGCGCCGTCGATGTGCGTCGTGCAGATTCCGCAGAACATACGTCCGGGAATCCGGTTTTGTCCGCACGCGGGGCACATTTCGCGCTTGTTGGAGAAACGGAAGACCTTCCAGTCGGGCTGAAGCGCGGAATCCATGGGTCTGTCTCGGGCCTTCTTCTTCGCGATGGGCGCGATTCTCGAAAATTCTCACACGAGAGGCTCGAAGTACGCTCCCCGGGCCGGGTGGTCGGGGGTTTTCAATCGGGCATAGCCTTGGAACACACGCAGTATATCTTCGGCCAAGTCCCGCCCTAGTTCAACCTTCGTGCTCGCTCGACACCCAAAGGGGCCCGTAAAGTCCGACAACCATAGGCGAAAATCGCCGTCCAGGAGCGGGCCGTACCGCGCTCAGAAGTCGCCCCGTTCCGTCCGAGCAAGCCCCGATTCTCGGAGCTCCCTCGACGGCGGCTGACACCTACGCTTATCTATGGGCGTGTCTGCTGCGAATGGGTGAATTCGCCTATCCGGGTCGGCACTCTAGAGCATACGCCACAAGTTCCTTTCTACGTGCGCACAGACTGCCCCGGGGGGCTGACTTCCAGGGGCTGGGCGTCGTGGGTCCGGTCGAACGAAAGCGGCTTCTGGCAAACGCTATACAAATTTCACACATTGGAAACGGGTCGAAACCATGAGCACCTATCGTATTCTGGTCAGTGACAATCTTTCTGAAAAAGGTTTGAGTATCCTCCGCAGTGAGCCGGACATCGAAGTCGACGTCAAAACCGGGCTATCGCCCGAGGAAATGGCCGACACGATCG
>CAYTDF010000744.1:0-2987 GCA_964436365.1 uncultured bacterium
TGTCGCCCTTGAATCCGCAGTCCTGCGTGCGGGACACGAACTCTACCGGCAGCGGTCTCGTTTCAGAGTCCGAAAATGGCTTTACCAGAGAAGAATCTGCACCGGTAACGGCGGTCCCATTCGCGCGTGACAGCTTGAACTGGTACCGTTCGTGGGGGCAGGTCAATTCATAGGGTTTAGTCGCCCCGAATAGAAGAGGACTCGCGAACAAGGACTTTAACATGAGCCTGAAAGCATACTTGGCGGACAACGATGAGCGGTATGAGCCTGATTTGGCTATGGTCGGCTCGGTTTTTCATGGCCCCGGCTACCATTCGCAGGTTCCGGATGGCACGTGGGCGCATTCGACGAATGGCTCGTTATATTATGCGTTGGCGCTGCTCGAATCAGGAGAACCGGATCACGTTGCGCGGGCTGCCGCGATCATTGAACAAGTGATCTCGCTACAAGACACCGATCCGGTGAGCCATACCTACGGCATCTGGTCGTGGCTGTTCGAGGAGCCGCTCAGTGAGATGGCCCCGCCCGATTGGAACTGGGCGGATTTCTGCGGGACGCTCATCGCCCAGATGCTCGTCGAGCATAAAGATGTGCTGCCATCCGATCTGGTGACTGCCATGGGCGAAAGCCTCGCACATGCCGCATGGTCTATTTTCCGGCGCAACGTGAAGTTGGGCTACACCAACATTGCCGTCATGGGCGCGGGCGTTGCGCTGACGGCCGGCGAGGTGCTCGGCGAAGAGCGTCTGTTCGCGTACGGGCGCCATCGGCTTCGCCGAATCGTTGAGCATCACGATGCGCACGGTAGCTTCAACGAGTACAATAGCCCACCGTACACGATGGTGGTACTCCATGAATGCGAGCGTGTACTGCAACTCGTCAAAGACGCCCGGGCGCGCGCCGACGCCGAGACACTTCGTCGGGCGGTTTGGCGCCTCATGGCCGAGCATTACCATCCCGCCACGGGCCAGTGGGCCGCTCCCCACAGCCGCGCCTACAAGCTCTGGATGGACGAGCACACCGCAAACTACATCGCCGAACAATCCGGCGCGGCCATCCCCGTTCATCCGGACGAAGTTACGGACAGGCCACCGGCCCCTTCGTTGATAACACCGTTGCCTTGTCCCCAGGACCTGGTGGGACGTTTCCGCAAGCTGCCTGAATCCCCTGTCGAAGTGCGACGCCAGGTCATTCTGAGGGATACGCACGAAAGCTCCACGTACATCACCACCTGGCTCAATGACGAGGCCTGTCTCGGCTCGGTAAACCACGACAACTTCTGGACCCAGCGCCACGTGCTCATGGCCTACTGGAACGGCAAGGACGGTGTCCCTGTCGCCTTGCGTCTGCGATTCCTGCATGACGGCCGGGACTTCGCGTCGGCCTATGTCCGCAACGCGCAAGCCGACAACCGCGTCCTGTCCGCCGTGAGCCTCCTCACCGACCGCGGCGATTTTCACGACCACCTTGACCATCCCGACGACCTCGTGTTCGAGGCCGAAGATTTCCGGCTGCGATACGAACTGACCGGCGAGAACGCCGAGGCTATTTTCGTCGGTGACGGCCGCTACGAATTGCGCGTCGGCCCATACCGCGCCGTCGTCCACACGGCGCCCGGATGCTTCGGTCCCCATCCGATTGCCTGGGAATCCGGCAGCGGCGATGGCAAAGCTTACGTCGATGCCGTCGCCTACACCGGCCCCAAACGCGGCCTGGATGTCAAAGCGTTCACCCAAACCATCATCGTCGGTGGATTAGAACTGCTCGTGCCCGGCGAGATTCCCTCGGACGCCGCACCCCAAACAGCCAAACAACCTGACGACTTCTACGAAGCATCCTGGAACGTCCCCGGCGACCTACACCTGCGCGCGCCCCTGAGGCTCCATCCCTGTAGCCGAGTCGAGTAACCGATACGCAGCCTCCTGGCTCTCTATCTCGTTCCATCGTTCTCCGTCATTGTCTAGGGACACTGTTTTCTGCCGACGTGGACGACATCGAGGGTGGAGCCGTATCGGGACCGGTTCCCCATGCCTTGTTGGGTGAGGGCCCCATCTCCAAGACCAGGCGGCCTCCCCTTACCAGTTCGGAGTGGTAGAACCAAGGCTTGTTCATCGGCTCACCGTTGAGGGTCGCGGATTGAATATAAACGTTCTCGGGCGAGTTGTTTCTGGCGCGTATGGTAAACGTATCACCGCTGTAATACTTCCTGTCCAGATGAAGGGTAATCTCATCGAACAGCGGACTGGTAATTTCGTATATGGGTCGCGTTGAAGTGCCCCCGTCCATTTCGAAAAGTCCCATGGCGGCCATGACGAACCAGGCTCCCATCTGGCCCTGGTCCTCGTCGCCGGGGTAGCCATCGACGGGTCCCGTGCCGTAATAGTCATCGAGAATGGCCCGCGACCATTTCTGGCTCTGCCACGGCGCGCCGGCGTGGTTGAAGAGGAATGCCGCCTGCATGTTGGGCTGGTTGCTGTGGTTGACGTACTGACTGACGAAGTTTGGGCGCGCCGCCTCGAATCCCTCCTCAAGCCTGCGATTGAACTCGTCGCGCCCCATGAGGGCTATCAAGCCGGCCAAGTCGTGGGGTACGAACCAGGTGTACTGCCAAGCGTTTCCTTCCATGAAATCCTTCCTGCCGAAGTTGTCTTCTTTGCCGACGGCTTTGACCAGGGGATTGAAACCGAGCACCCAGGATCCGTCTTCATGTTTCGGCCGAATGTACCCCGATTCCGAATCGAAAACGTTCCTGTAACTGCCGGCGCGTTTGATGAAGTATTCGTAATCGTCTGTCTTCCCCAAGGCCAGCGCCAATTGGGCAACGCACCAGTCGTCATAAGCGTACTCAAGTGTATTGGATACCGGGCCCTTGGAACTGGGCACGAACCCCAACTCCATGTAGGACGCTAACTGGCGGTTCCCTACATGCCCGCCGCCGGGGTGTGGGCGCCCCTGTTCCATCTGGTTGTGTTTGCACGCTTCATAGG
>CAYTDF010000745.1:0-217 GCA_964436365.1 uncultured bacterium
GTGGTCGAAGATGTGACGGATATCGTCCTGAACATCAAAGGATTGCGCGTCAAGAACCATCGCAACGGTCCTGTGACGCTCCATCTTTCGAAAACAGGACCGGGTGACGTGACGGCCGCCGACATCGAGCCGAACGCCGACATCGACATCATGAATCCGGAATTGCACATCGCCACGATCGACAAGAGCGGACAGCTCGAAATGGAGCTGTACGTGG
>CAYTDF010000745.1:227-2666 GCA_964436365.1 uncultured bacterium
ATATTGCCCAGCCAATCAACGAGACGCGGAAGACTATCCGCTCAACACAATCCTCGTCGATGCGATCTATACGCCTGTCCAGCGCGTCAAGTATCGGGTCGAGAACGCCCGCGTCGGCGATATTACCGACTTTGACCGGCTGATCGTCGAGATTACTTCCGACGGCACTGTGAAGCCCGAGGACGCACTCTCAACGGCTGCAAAAGTCCTGCGCGACCACCTGAACATCTTCATGTCCCTCGAAGTCGAGGAAGATACCACAGAGTACACCATCTCTGACGAGAAGGCGCTTGCGGATATCGACCCTCTATTCTTGAAGGGTGTGGAAGAACTCGAACTTTCCGTGCGTTCTTACAACTGCCTGAAAGCCGCCAACATCCGAACCATCGGACAGTTGGTGCAGAAGTCGGAACAAGAGATGCTCAAGTTCCGCAACTTCGGGCGTAAGTCGCTTACGGAAATCCAGAACGTGTTGGAAAGCATGGGAATGTCGTTGGGAATGGACCTGGAAATCAATCCCGCACTCCTCGAAGAACCCATTGGGGGTCGAGTCGACATCGCCCAAGCCATCGAGGAAGGTGTCCTCGAGTAAGAAGTCCAAAGAACGCAAGAACGGTCCCCACACGCTAGGTGGGGCCATGAGGCTTAGAGGCAACAGTCATGCGACATCGTAAACGTGGACGCAAACTAGGACGTACCAAGGCCCATCGGCGCGCCCTTATGCGCAACCAAGCCACGGATCTGATCCGAAATGGCCGAATCAAGAGCACCGAGGCGCGCTGTAAAGAACTGCGCACCTTTGTCGAGCCGTTGATCACGCTCGGGAAGACAGACTCCGTTCATAACCGGCGGATGGCTGCCCGGCATCTTTTCGACAACGAAATCGTAAAGAAACTCTTTGACGAAGTTGGACCCGCGATGGCCGACCGGGACGGCGGGTATACGCGCGTCCTGAAAATCGGAAACCGAGCGGGTGACGGTGCCCCGGTTTCGGTGATCGAACTGGTGACGTACCAGCCTGATCTCGCATAAACCGCGGAGCGTATCGAAGTTGTGGATGGTTTGAGCGGTGCTCAAAGGTCTCCAACCGGATACGAATGTTAGACGATACGATAATCTCCCCGCCTGGGCCCAGTGCCTTGGCGGGGTTTTCATTGTGGGCGGTTGAGGTACTCTGTTGGGAACGACTCTGGGGGAGGGACTCTGCCGCATGAACGATCTCGCGGGAAATCAGTTCGGACTCACCGGTATAAGCCTGCTGGCCGTGTACATGGCCTTCATGATCGGCTGCGGTATCTATTTTGCCCGTCGGCAACGCGGCTTGTCCGATTTCTTCCTCGGTGGTCGTTCGATCCCCGCATGGGCGGTTCTACTGGCCATCGTCGCGACCGAAACCAGTTCGGTCACCTTTGTTGGGACTCCCTCGATGAGCTTTTGGGGCGACTGTTCCTTCTTGCAGTTAGTCTTTGGCTACTGCGTGGCCCGTGTGATTCTCTCCTTACGTTTTATCCCGCTTTTTCTGACCGGCGAACTCTTCACGATTTACCAACACCTGGGCAAGGCCTACGGTCCCGGCGTGCAACGTCTAGCGGGTGTCCTGTTCTTCGTGACCAAGGCGTTGGCCGCGGGCGTTCGCCACTATTGCGCCGCGTTGGTTCTTCAGATCGTGACCGGCTGGCATCCCGTTGTCTCGATTGTGGTGATGGGTTTGGTCTCGCTTATTTATACGGGCTTGGGGGGGTTGTCGGCGGTCGTCTGGACCGAGGTCGTGCAGATGATCATCATGCTCTTGGGGGCGCTCGTGGCGTTGGTTGTGATGGTGCTCAGTCTCCCGAGTCTGGGCGATGCAATCGTCTATGCGGCTGAAGCGGGGCGTTTTCACCTGTTCAATTTCGGAAATCCCTTCGAAATGAACTACAACCTGTGGAACGGCTTGATCGGCGGCACGTTCCTCTGTCTCGCCTCGCACGGAGCCGACCAGGATCTGGTCCAACGTCTGTTGGCCTGCCGGAGCGAGCGCGGCGCGAAGTTCGCCATGATCAGCAGTGGAGCCTTGGTTCTCGTCCAGTTCGCGCTCTTCCTTTTCATCGGCGCGATGCTCTTTTCTTACCATGCGGGGCAGTTGGACAGCGTGGTCTACCAGCCCTATGCCGACGAGGCTCCGGAGCAGGTGATTGTGTACGAGAGTTCGCCGATGCACCCCGAAACCGCCACCGGAACGCTTACGTTCGAGAGTCGTGACGGGGTCTTTCCGCATTTCATCGTCAGTCGTCTCTCTCCGTTAGTCGCCGCGTTTGTGATCGCCGCTATCTTCGCCGCTGCGATGTCCAGCACCGCGTCCGCGTTGAACTCGCTCGCTTCCACGACCATGACCGACTTCGTCCGTCCGCTACGCAGGCGGGAGGTGAGCGAGGAGACCGACCTCGTCCTGTCGCGTAT
>CAYTDF010000745.1:2676-2987 GCA_964436365.1 uncultured bacterium
CCTGTGTCTGGTGTGTCGTGATCATGGTTGTCGCGTTCCTGTCCATGGGTTCCAAGGGGATTCTCGAGACGGCGTTGGCGGTGGCTTCGTTCACGTTCGGATCGCTCTTGGGTGCGTTTCTCCTGGCGGTTTTCACCCGCTGTCGGCATGCTGCGGGCACGGCGGTGGGGATGTTGCTCGGAGTCCTGGTGGCGATTATTCTGGCTTTTGTTCTGGAAAAAGTCGTTCATTGGACCTGGAGAATCCCGATCGCTGCCCTGATCACTGTCGTCTCGGGGTTCGTGGGGTCGATGGTTGCGCCCGAACCGCCC
>CAYTDF010000746.1:0-2984 GCA_964436365.1 uncultured bacterium
TGGTTACGACTTCGTCAATGACGATGCTATAGCGGCCGACGATCACGGCCACGGTCCGCTCCGGATCGATGTCCAGCGAGGGAATCATGAGCGTGATCAGACCCACACGTCCGTCATAACAGCTACCGCCGGTGACGCAATCCACCGTGGTGTAACATTCCATGCTGTTCGATTCACCCCAACGAATGAGATCGTCCTTATAGAGCATCGCTTCCGGGGACTGTGCGCCATACAGGAGACAGACACGAGAAAACTCTTCTCGGCGGTCCTCACAATACTGAACCAGAGAACGCGCGGGAGCCAAACCGCAACCACCGGCAATCAGAAAGACATCCTTATCTCGAAGTCTTTCGACATCGAAGCAACTGCCAAACGGTCCTCGGATTCCGATGGGATCGCCGACGCGTAACCTGTGCATGGCGGCGGTCAACGTCCCGGCATTTCGAACCCCCAGTTCGAAATAGCCCGTTCGGGTGGGGGAACTGGTGACAGAGATCGGCGCTTCGCCGTATCCCCGGATGGAGACCTGCACGAATTGCCCCGGTTGGTGAATCAGTTGCCGTCCTTCGGGCATCTCAACGCGAAACAGTTTCTCTTTCGGGCTAAGGTCGGAAACGGACGTAACCCGACACACGACGGGCAGGTATGTCGATTCGGCCTTTGTTCTTTGCGGACAGATCATCGCACCGGCACCGCTCTCATCAGGGTCATGAAGGTGGAGTACAGCAGTTAGCCGCATTGTACGGGAATCGACCGGCTGAGGGAAGCAGGACACACAGCCACCACGCGATCCTGCCGATCGACGTCGTGTGGTGGTGGTGACAATCTGTCATCGCATGAATGACCACAGTTGTCGTACTCGCTCAAGCCGGGGTTGAGCGACACTCCCATCCGCACGAGCTCTCTTCTATGATGGATTCGGATACGACGGATGGAGCGTTTTCGATGCAAGTGCGTGTTAGCGGCGCGATTTTGGCGGGAGGCCAGGGGAAACGGATGGGAGGCAGCCGAAAAGGGCTTCTCCAGCGTGCCCCTAGGCAAACCATCGTCGAGTATCTCATCCAGGAGATGAACCGGGCCGGTGTCGAAGAGATTGCCATCGTCTCCTGTGACATCCCTCCTTACAGTCCGTTCGGACAAACGGTCGTCCCGGATATCCGCCCCGGTCTCGGTCCTCTCGGTGGAATTGAGGCGGCGTTGGACCGCGCCGCGAAGCAAGGGGATTCCGACGCCGTACTGTTTCTTCCCTGTGACATGCCCGCGATCTCCAGACACCAGATACAATCTCTACTCGAAGCGTTCCGGGCTTCATCGCCACGCGTCGCCGTGGCCGCTCTCCAGATCGAAGGTATCCGGGTGCAACCGTTATGTTGTATCGTACACAAAGATGTTCTCCCAAACGTACAATCCGCTTCGGATGAGAAGGAATACAGCGTACGGCGACTCTGGAAAAAGCTCGGCGCGCATCAGGTCGTGTTCCATGAGAAGGGGCCGTTTCTTAATATGAACACCCCGCAAGACTATGAGTCGTGGAAAACCGAGGAGGCTGGCATGACGATACATCTTTCCGTTCCCGAAACACTTCGCGCAAAGGTCGATGCGTTCAGCCAGGAGCACGGCGTCGCAATCGAGTTTGTGAATCCGGATACCTGCGACCTCCGGGTCTTGCTCTCCGGCGAGAGAAAAGAGTGCGCCGACAGAACTCTCGAATCCGGAGGTTGGATCGATTGCTCCGCGGCTCTGGCCTTGGCCGAGCGGCTGCCGCTTCCAGCGCGTCAATTCGGGGCGTTGCTGGATCGATTGGACATCAAGATACGCGCGTGCAGCCTGGGTTGTTTTGAGTGACGGAAGGGAGATAAGTATGTGTGCAAAAGAGTCGGTACCGAGGTTGCCAGTGGAGAGGGAGATTATTCTATTCGAGGAAGCCCAAGCCATTGTCGACCGTCTTCTCGCCGGGCGGCACATTGAGACGGAACGGTTGCCGATACTCCATTGCCACGGCCACGTGACCGCCGAAGAGCCCAAATCCCGATTGGAGCTCCCCCCGTTCAACAAATCGGCCATGGATGGCTACGCGGTTATGAACGACGATGAGCGCGAAACCTATCGTGTGCTAGAGCATATCCCCGCCGGGAAGACACCCACACTCGCCCTAACGCCCGGCACAGCCAGCCGGGTCATGACTGGCGCGCCCGTACCCGAAGGTACCGACCGGGTGATTATGATCGAGCAGACTGACGGCGGTGAAGAGACTGTGCGTGTTCATAAACACGGCGGGAAAGAGAACATCTGCTGGCAGGGCGAAGACGTAGGCGTGGGCCAACGCCTCCTCAACCGGGGCGAGAGACTCGATGTCCTGGCTGTGGCCAACCTGATCGCCTGTGGTGTAACCGAAGTGTCTGTCCGCCGCTCCATCCGTCTCGCCATCCTCTCCACGGGTGACGAGATTACCGGACAACCGGGAGACCTCGCTCCGGGGAAAATCATGGACTCCAATGGACCCATGCTCGCCGGATTGTGCAAAGAGCAGGGTATCCAAGTCGTTCGCCAGGAGATCGTTCGCGACGACCGGGAGGCGCTCGCCGCCGCTCTACGGCAGGCGAGTGAATCTGCCGATCTAACGGTCGTCTCCGGCGGTGTCTCGGCCGGTGATTTCGATTTTGTGCCGCAAGCGTTAGCCGACGTAGGATTCACGATTCACTTCGACCGGGTGGCAGCGCAACCCGGAAAGCCGCTGACGTTCGCCACCAACGGGGATGCCGTTCTCTTTGGACTCCCCGGAAATCCCGTCTCGGTCTTCACAGGTTTTCATCTATTCGTACTTCGAGCGGCCTGCCACCTCTGCGGAGCCACACCGTCCGATCCCGGGTTCCAGGTCCCACTACGCAACGCGTTCAAGCGGAAGCGCGCCAAGCGAATAGCATTCATACCGGCCATCGTCGGGGTGGACGGTCTCGCGGAACCGATCCCCTACCACGGATCGG
>CAYTDF010000747.1:0-2981 GCA_964436365.1 uncultured bacterium
GATCAGGTTCTTTCCCTTGGGATGATCGACGGCCACTTTTCCTCCCACGCTGGCGTCGGTCTGAGCGAGGAGTGTGGTCGGGACCTGGATGAATGGAATGCCCCGTAGGTATGTGGCGGCGACAAAACCACCGATGTCGCCCGGTAGGCCCCCGCCGAGAGTGATCAGCCCGCTCCCGCGTTCGGCGCGCATGGCCACGAGGCCGTCGTAGAGCTTCGAGACCGTGTCGAGCGTCTTGCAGACTTCGCCGCCGGGAATCTCCAGTATGTGCGATTCCAAACCCGCGGCTTGCAGCGAGTCGACAACTTGTTGCGCATACAGCGGCCGTACCGTCGGATCGGTCACGATGGCCATGGGGGAACGCAGGCCGAGCTCGACACAGTGTTTCCCTAGACCGTCGAGACAATCGGAGTCGACGATGATGTTGTAAGAACGCTCACCAAGATTCACGCAGATTTGACGCATTTCGATCCCCAGACTATCTCGTTTCAAAACGACCGCCGCGCGATTCGTTGCGTCGCGTTGGATCGCTTTCGTATCTCATTCGACCTTTGTTTTATGACGACGTTTAACGTCCCCGCGAACGGCCCGATGCGGAAGTTCTCTGGTTGTCAAAAGAGAAAGACATTTCCGTGCAGGGTGTAAGGTCGCGGTTCCCCGATGTCGTCTAGGATAGCAGCTCTTGGCTGTCACCCAAAACCGATGAGCGCCAACCCGCAGGCATTGTATGGGGGCTTTCTCCCAGAGCACCCCTCGAATGGCTAGAGTGTTTCTCGAGCGTTTGGCTCTGAATGCCGGTGTGGCCAGGGGTTTATAGTATCTCCCAAGAATGATTTCCGATTAAAAGACGCTAAATGCCCGGATTTCGCGGGCACTTCGTGCGCGCTTTCGGAAAGAACTTTCGAGAGACGCTCTACTACCGATGGAGACGCTCTAGGAAAACGAACGGCGGTAGCGATGTCGACGGTCTTGGTTTTAATGAGTGGCGGAGTGGACTCCAGCGTGGCGGCGGGCTTGCTGCAAGAGCGGGGGCACCAGGTTATCGGCTTGACCATGCGTCAGGTGACTGGCGAGGGGGGCGTTGTCGCCACCTCCGGCTGCTGCTCGTATAGCGATATCCGCGATGCGAAACGGATCGCCTGGGCGTTGGGTGTCGATCATTACACCATCGATCTTGAAGAGGCTTTTCGAGAGCGGGTCATCGAGCCCTTTGTGCGTGACTACGCCGCAGGGCGTACGCCGAACCCCTGCGTCAGCTGCAATCGTGAAGTCCGATTCTCCACAGCGTTCGACATGGCGGCGAAGGTCGGCGCGGACTGCGTTGCCACGGGACACTACGTTCGCCTGTCGAAGGACGAGAGTTCTGGCCGTACTGTGCTATGTCGAGGTGTCGACCCGGGGAAAGACCAGAGCTATTTTCTCTATGGAATCGACGCGTCGGACTTGGACCGGATGCTGTTCCCGCTCGGCGAGTATACCAAAGAGGAGGTGCGGCGGCTGGCGGAGCGTTTCGAACTTCCTGTGGCCGACAAACCCGACAGTCAAGATATCTGTTTCGCGCTCGAAGGCGGGGTTCATACGTTCTTGGAGTCGCAGGGGATCGGGCAGGGTGGGGAGATCGTCGATACGCGGGGTGCGGTGCTCGGCCACCATCGCGGTGTCGCCCACCATACCGTGGGGCAACGTCAGGGACTCGGCCTGTCGGACGGTCCTTGGTATGTGGTGGCGCTGGAGCCGGAGAGCCATCGGGTTGTGGTCGGCCGGCGCGAGGAACTGGCGCGGAGGAGAGTGCACGCCGATAGGCTGAACGTTCTCGACCGCGTTCAGACAGGTGAGCGGCTGGAAGGCATGATTCGTTCGCAGATGCGGCCGCAGCCGTGTGCGGTGAGCGCTTTCGATGGCTCGCGGATCGCGGTTGAGTTCGACGAGCCGCTTTATGGAGTCGCGCCCGGCCAATCGCTGGTTTTGTACCGTGGGGATGTCGTGGTTGCGGGCGGCGCGATCGAGGGTTCGGACGCCGGTTGACCGCTCAATACTCTTCCGCCTCTTTGCCGACGGTGGATTGGACTAGGTCGCTGATGTCCCAGATTCTGCCGATGCCATCGGTGCCCACGGAGATGAATCGCTTTCCGTCCGGGAAGAAAGAGACATCGTGGACTTTCTCGTCAATCAGGACAAATGAGCGCCAGGGTGCTGAGGCTTCATGGTCCCAAAGGTCTTCTGTGGCGCCCGTGTCCCAAAGAGTCTCTCCCGTTTCGGGGTCCCAAAGAATACAGAACGAGATTCTCAAGTATGGGCCTATGCCTCCGACAGAAACTGAAAGGGTGGTTAGAGCCACGCGACCATCTGGGCTTACCGCGGCCGCCGTCGGCGCATACGGGAAGACATTCATCAGTCCACAGTTGTGAAGCATTCGCCCACTCTGTGTTTCTCGGATATATGGGCGGTACAGATAATCCATTGCATAGCTGAGACCAGCATCGTAGCGCCCATCCGACGAAAAGGCGGATGCTACCCTGGTATCCCTGCGAATGGGCACCCAATCACGCGTGTCCCAAAGTTCCGTGTAACAGTTGAACGCGGTGTAGCCTGCATACGTAGAAGTACGAAATACGAATACAGCTAGGTGACTGTCTCGTAAAGAAACCGCATCCTTCATTGAAACGACACCGACAAAGCCCCAGGAAGGATCGTTGGGATGGTTTATCCTTCGAACTTCGCCGGTCTTGTTGTCGTGAAGGTACATGCGGTCTTGTGGCACCTGCGGCGTGCGGTTACCTTGCATCCTCTCGAATGAGACGGTCCATCGCTCATTGAGAACGTGCGCTTTCCCCGGAACTGTAAGCGTATGCAATACTTCTCCCGACTGGCTATCCCACGTTCGCACCTTACTCGATACTGTCGGTATTCCAAACTCATCTTTGCTCACGAATTGTTGTTCGTTTGAAGCGAACTTCACTGTCATGACTCGCTTAGGGTGC
>CAYTDF010000748.1:0-2973 GCA_964436365.1 uncultured bacterium
GCGGCGGACGGCAAGTTGTTCGTCATTACTACAGAAGGCCGGGTTCACTGTTTCGGTGGGAAGAAAACCCAACCTACAGTTCACCGATATACACCGGAAAGTGCAACCGGTCAGAACGACCGCTGGACCGCGGAAGCCTCTCGCATTCTGAAAAAGACAGACGTCCGGGACGGCTACTGCTTGGTCTTGGGGCTCGGAACGGGGAGACTCGCCGAAGAACTCGCCCGCCAGTCGAATCTGAACATCGTCGGGGTGGATACGAATGTCGAGAAGGTCGAGTCGCTCCGTCGGCGATACGACGCCCAGGGGCTCTACGGAAAGCGTATCGCTTTACTCACCGGCGAGTTCTCATCCATGCCGATGTCGCCCTATTTCGCCAGTCTCGTGGTCTCGGAGGATATCAAGACAGCGGGACACGGGCTGCTGGACGGCGCATTGGCAGAACGTATCTTCCACGTACTTCGCCCTTACGGCGGGCTCGCCTGCTTCTCCATGGATGACAAAGCACGAGGGGCGTTCGCGCAAGGTGTGAAAACGCTGAATCTGCCCAAGGCAGTCGTGACGGAAACCGGCTCAGACATCCTTTTGAAGCGGGACGGCGCGCTTCCAGGCTCCGCCGTTTGGACACACCAATACGGAGATGTCTCCAATACGGTCTGTTCGAAGGATGCCAGAGTGAAGCCGCCGCTCGGACCCCTATGGTTTGGAGGCCCTTCGCACGCCGATGTTCTCCCTCGCCACGGCCACGGTCCGCCGCAGCAGGTGATCGACGGCCGTCTTTTCATCCAGGGCATTCAAGTCTTGAGCGCCCGCGATGTGTATACGGGACGGACTCTTTGGCGCAAAGAACTCCCCGACCTGAACACGTTCGATATGTACTACGACAAGACCTATAAGCGAAACCCATTCGACAGAACCTATAATCAGGTACATATCCCCGGCGCGAACCAGTATGGGACCAACCTCATCGCCACGTCGGAACGTCTGTATCTGATCCGTGAAGAAGTCTGTTTGGTGATGGATCCGGCCACGGGTGATACGCTTCAGAAATGGACGCTTCCGAGCGAACTCGATGTCGATACGCCCAAATGGGGGTATATCGGCGTCTACGAGGATCTGCTGATCGCCGGAGCCGCTCCATTCCACATATCCCATCCCAGAAACGAAGATGAAGAACCGGTTGTCGCTCAGAACCACCGTTTTGGAAAAGGCAGCCAGCATATCGTCGTCATGAACCGCTTTAGCGGCGAACTCTTGTGGCATCGTAGGGCGGAACATAACTTCCGTCACAATACCATCGTCGCTGGAAACGACACCTTGTTCTGCATCGACAGTATGTCGCAACCGAGACGCGGTGCCCTGAAACGCAGAGGGATTGAGTTCGAAGCGCAATCCACCCTCCAGGCCTTCGACATCCGCACGGGGGACGACCGCTGGTCGTCGAACGAGAGTGTGTTCGGTACCTGGCTGGGATACTCCGAGGAGCACGATGTTCTGTTCGAGGGCGGTAGCAACTCGGGGGACCGGGCACGTGATGAAATTTCTCATGGCATGGCCGCCTACCGAGGCTCAAATGGAAACGTGTTGTGGCGGAACGACGAACGCTACAGCGGGCCTTGTATCCTCTACCATGATCGATTGATCACCCAAACCGGTGGCGGCAGTCAATCAGCACCGGTGGCCAAAGCGTTCAACCTGCTGACCGGCGAACGATTGAACACCGAACATCCATTGACCGGCGAGCCGGTTCCCTGGAATTGGATACGCTTCAAAGGCTGCAACACGGCAATTGCGAGCGAGCATCTCTTGACCTTCCGCTCGGCTTCGGCCGCCTATACCGATCTCTCCGGCGAACAAGGCACGACAATGATCGGCGGTTTCCGTTCCGGATGTACCTCCAACCTGCTCGCCGCCGACGGGGTTCTCAACGCGCCCGACTACACACGAACCTGTACTTGCGCGTATCAAAACCAGACGTCCTTGGCTTTGGTGCACCTGCCGGAAGACGATCCCGAAACACCTGTGATTGAGGCGTGGCGCCTCAATGTCTATCATCCGCCCAAAGAGGCTGCGCCGGTCAAGCGCGTGGGCATTAACTTCGGTGCGCCCGGAAACCGCTTCGATAACAACGGCACGTTGTGGCTGGAGTTCCCCAGCGTCGGTGGACCGTCGCCGGACATTCCACTCTGGATCGAATCCAAAGACGCTCAACCGTTCCGCCATCACGCGTCGCGTATTGCGAAGGGGGACGCGAGCGTATCGAAGGACCGATTCAACTGGGTCACCGCCTCGGGGATCATGGGCAGTGTGGATATCACGATGCGTCCATTCCTGCAATCTGAAGTATTTGATGAGAAAGAATCAATCAACTCCATCGAGCGCCACTCTCAAACCAATCAACTCGACGAAAAGCCCACGTCCATCGAGGGAAGTTACGACCAGCCGCGGACCTTTACGGTGAAACTCTTTTTCGCGGAGACGCAAGAGATCGGACCCGGCGAACGCGTGTTCGACGTCTTCGTGCAGGGCGAAAAGATGCTTGATAATTTCGATATCGTGAAAGCGGCAGGCGGGACGAATCGTTCGGTCGTCCAGGAGTTCAAGGGGATTCGAATCAAGGACGACCTCAAGATTCTGGCGAAACCATCGAGTACCGGTGCGCGCTACACTCCCGTTCTGTGCGGCATCGAGATCGTAACCGAACGCTAGGCAAGATGCGTTCCGGGACGTTACTGGCCAGAACGCGAGGCTCTCACATGACCGTAAAACGCCGTGATACCAGACGTATCCTGGTGCTTGTCTGCACCGTCTGCATCGGCGTGCTGACCGCCTCCGCGCAGGAGACGACACACAGCCAGTTTGATGAGGCCTTCCATCCAACGGCAGAAATACTCTTCACGACGGTCCGCACACTCGGACTGGAAGCCATCACGGACGCCTATCCGATTCGGGAGGGGATTCTCTCGGACTGGA
>CAYTDF010000749.1:0-1179 GCA_964436365.1 uncultured bacterium
GTCGGCGGGGGAACCGATCCTCAAACCACGCACCATTACGCATGGGAGAAGGGTGGACAGGGCCATCGGAAGCTGAGCGAGGCGGGGTTTCTGATCACCAACGTGCATTGCGTCGCCAATCTCGAACCGTTTCGCTGGGGCGCACCCGGTTTCGTTCGCCGAGCGGTCGCCAGCTGTGTCGAAACCGGTATCCAGGGTCTTCATCTCTTCCCGTTGCGGTATTGGGAATGGCCCTACAGCGCCGACCGGGCCGAGCCTCGGTTACATCAACCCCAGCGGGACTGGATTTGGTACGCAACCTGGGCTCGCTACTGTTGGAACCCCTATCGCAGCGGGCCGGACGAGGACGCGTTCTGGGCGCGCGAGCTCGCCGCGCGTTACGGCTCCGAACAAGCGGGCGCGGCCATTCTCAAAGCCTACGAAGAGAGCGGCCAGGTGATGCCCTACACCACGCGCGCGTTCGCGATCACATCCGAGAATTTTCTCGCCAACACATTGGGTCAGACGCTTCCGCAGCTCTTTGCGTCGAAACGATGGTACGCGCCGGTGGGTGAAACCGTCGCCGAGTATGTGCAACGTTCCACCGCGAAAGCACCTCATAGCGGCGAGACACCGCCCGAAGCCGCACGAGCCATGCTCCGGCACAGCGAAGCCGCCTACCGAGCCGCCGAAGAAGCCGCACCCCACGTCACAAAGAACCGCGAGGAATTCATACGTCTACTCGATGACATGCGCGCGATCCGGCTCTTGGCGCGGTTCTATGCCCAGAAGGTCGACGCCGCCATCGCCGGTCTGTCGTTCCTTTCGACAAGAGAGACACAACCGTTGAACCGGTATCTGGCTTCGCTTGCGGAATCGGTCGCCATCTATCGGTGAGCTCGCGGAGCTCACCGAGCGGACCTATCTCGACTGCGCCGGACGTCATGACGGGGGTCGGCGCTATCCGTATCCCGCTCCGGATTATCTTGTCTGGTCGGATGTGTTGCCCGAGTTTGAGGAGGAGTTGGCGATTGTCCGGCACAACGCCGCCCTGGCTCGTGCGTCCGGCTTCGAAGGCGCATTGGACCAGACCTTCTTCACTCAACGGCTCAAACTGGAGTGATTTCTGTGTGGCAGTGCAACCACCGCCCAGCCACCACCCGATTGACCTACGCAACCACAAATATGTAGCAGATTCAT
>CAYTDF010000749.1:1189-2971 GCA_964436365.1 uncultured bacterium
CCTCCCCCGCAGGCAGAAATACCGGCTCGAGTTGTTCGAGCGCGATCTGGGTCGCCCCGATAACCTCTTCGGTGATCTCTTCGGTAATTCCCAGCCGTTGCTCGGCCTTCTGCGAGACGGGGTAATGGAGCCCTTCGTCGCCGGTCCCGATCCCCGTCAGCAGCACAACCCTATCCGCCATGTTGATCAGATCCAGCCTGAGCGTCTCGCCGGCGCGCGATTGCGGCTCGTGGTGCCACTGGACGGCGTGGACGATCGACGTTGGGAGACCCCAGTTATCGAGCAAGAGGGCTCCGACTTCACCATGGTCGATGCCGCGCACCGTACGTTCGGCGGCCACGTATGAAATCTCCGAATCCGTAACTTCCTCCACGATCTCTGTGGCGAAAACGAATCCGAACGCACCCAGCATGATCCGGCCGATGTCGTGCACGATCCCCGTCAAGAAAAGAAACTCCGGGCGTTCGACAGCCAGGGTCTCGGCGAGAATCTCAGCCCCCACAGCCACCGCGATGGAATGCCGCACGAGATCGTACGGCCGCATATCGGCTTGATGGACAGGGGCCTGCAAGAGCGGAATGAGACTGGAGACGAGAGTCATCTCCTTGAGCCTTGCAGAGGGCAGATGCGCGGCGAATTCGGAGAGCGACCGCGTTTCTTCTCCACGCGCAAAGTACGAGGTTTCCAGAAGTGCGAGAACGCGGTCCGCGAGTTCGGGATGCGTATCGAGTAGGCTCAGCGTCTCGTCCGTCTCGGTCTCCGGCTGAAAACAGCACGCGATAATCTGCGCCATGTGAGACGGCAGCGTCGCTTCACCGATTTTCGATAGGATTTCGTCGCGACGGTTCATAGGACAGTTCTCCTCACAGACGATTGCAGAACGGTCTCTCCACCGGCCATATCGAGATAGAGGGTGCGAGGGATCGCTCCTCCGATGTCCGCCTCGTCGATTCGGAGACGATTCTTCTTCACAGCCTCAACCAGCGCGGCGTAGTTCTTGTCGCCGATTTTGGGCAGGGTACTCGTACGAAAAAAGTCCCCGCCCCCCGCCGCTTTCACAATCAGGCGCGTTCGATTCGCCCCCAACGAACAGACCGTCCGAATCAGGAGGTCCACACCGGTATCGACATACATCTGGGGCCTCTGCCTCGCACGTTCCGGATTGACCGCAGAGGTTGGCAACAGACAGTGGATCATGCCCCCCACCCGCACCACTGGATCGTAGACCGTCAATCCGACACACGAACCGAGCGAGTAGGTCACGAGGACAGCATTCTCATCGTTCGTGCATTTCATATCGGAGATGCGAACGACGAGGAGCGAGCGGTTCATGACCGACGAGTGATGAGTACGAATTGAAGACCTCCCCGCAGAAATCCGACACCGTATTGGACCGGTTGGATTGCGGTGCGCACAATCCAAGGGTGCCCTTGGCCATGCAGGAAGACTGTACGAAAGCGGGTTAGGGGTGTCAACAGGTCGATCGCGTGGGGAGGGAGGGCGAGAGAAAAGCGCGCCAGGCAGGACTCGAACCTGCGACCCCCGGATTAGGAATCCGATGCTCTATCCAACTGAGCTACTGGCGCTTAAAAGAGCATATTTGTCCCATTTGAGGGACTTGCGTGTTGATCTAAGAGCAGACTACCGCTGTGTTCATCGTGCCCAGACCACATGCAATGTAAGAACGACCACCACACCTCCCTCCATCGAGCGACATAATCCCCCTCGTTGCCAAAATGCGACTGACTCGGTTCCGCTCTTGCTGTCGAGTTGCATAAATCC
>CAYTDF010000750.1:0-2966 GCA_964436365.1 uncultured bacterium
GAAATGAAGACAGAAGGAGCCGCCTAAAATCAACTAGAAATGGGATTGACTCTGCTGGGGTTGGTTTTCTGGACATAGATCGTTGCGCCTTCGAGAATCATGTAACCGTCTTCCACGTAGGCGGTTCCGGACACTGCCTGGGCGGTGACGGACGCTTTGGCTTCAAACCGTGATTCGGGTGTGTCGGCGAGGTCCGAACGTCCTTGCCCCGCAACCGGAGGAAAACTGAAGACGATGAGAGACGTCGCCACAAGCGACATGACAAGACGTTTGGGGCTTGCCACCCGGCCGAACAAGTCAGCGCACACATCGAAGAAAACATCTCTGCCGGACTGAGACTTCATGATACGAGCCTCACTCTACTACGAGATTTCCCTACCCGGGATTTCCCGCGTTGTCGAAGATAACCCACCTGGGCATTCATCGTATCGGGGATCGTCACCCGTTTTCAACGAGTCAGTGCACGCCCGCTACAAAGGTGATGGTTCCATCCCCAGAATGCCTATGGAAGGTCTTGCCGGTGCGAGTTTTTGGCGACACGATAGCCGAGGAGAACTTGCCTCTGGCACGATTTCGGTGGCTCCTGCGCCTTCCAGATTTGCCACGTTCCAAGTGCCCGGCACCATTGCCAGACGTAAAGGCGCATTCCAACCGCAACATCAGACACCACAGTCCTGGACCTGCAATGGTTCCATGGACATTACTATTACCCGAACCGGCATGCTTATAGATTGAAGTTTACGTCAAGGTCGAGTTTCACGCAAGATATTTCGCATTTTTTTTTTGCGTGGCGGAAAAAAGACTGCGCTGAACGTAACCTTAGAGCGTCTCTTGAAGGTCTTTTCCGGCAGCGCGGACGCAGTGCCCGCGAAATTCAGGCATTTAGCGTCCTTCAAACGAGAGAACTCTTGGGAGTTAATACAGAGCGTCTTTCGACAGTTTCCTCCGCCGAAGGAATCTTTCGCGCGCACGTTCGCTCTGTCGCTTGGGGCAGAGTTCCCTTGGGGACCGGGGCTCCGTTCACGCCGGAGAAAGAGACGATACTCTGTCGAACACGATTCTGCCCATGAAGGAACAGTGAGGTAAACGGCCATGAACTCCAAGGAACGTGTACACAGAGCGCTGCGCCGGGAACCGGTCGACCGGGTTCCGGTCTTCATGTGGTTTCATCCTGTGACGGTCCGGCATCTCGCCGACGTGTTGGAGATTCCTGCGGAGCGTGTCTCGGAGGCCATGGGTGACGATGTCCGCATGACCTGGGTCAACAACAACTACGCCATGGAGGGCATCGTTCACGAGAACGACGGCGAATGGCACGTGGACGAATGGGGCATCCGCTGGATGAAGGACGGGCCTTTCAATCAAGCGGTCGAGTTCCCCCTCGATGACGCCGACGTCGAGACGGTTCTCGCGTATCGCTTCCCGGAAGATCGATTGGACGACCTTCTCAACCGCATGCTTCCGGTGATGGAGCAACGCCACGAGTTCTTCGTCGGTTGCGACGTCTCGCCGTGTGTGTTTGAGATGTATTGGCGGCTACGGGGAATGGAGCGCACGTTGCTCGATATCGCCATGGAGCCCGAACTCACGCAGACGATGTTCGACCGTTGCACCGACTTCGCAGCGCTCCTCTCCGAAGAGGCCCTCAAACGATTCGAACTTGACTGGCTCTGGACCGGGGACGATGTGGGCGGGCAAGATGCGCTGATGCTCAGCCCGGAATCCTGGCGGAAAACCGCTAAGCCAAACCTCGAACGGTTGTTTTCGATCGGCAAGGCTCACGGGGTCTGGGTCGCTCATCACTGTTGCGGAGCGATTCGACCGATCATCGGCGACCTGATCGAGATCGGGCTGGATGTTCTCAATCCCATTCAATGCAACTGCGCGGGGATGGATCCGGTGGAGTTGAAACGGGAGTTTGGCGGCGACCTGGCGTTCATGGGGGGCGTCGATACCCAGGACCTTCTGCCGTTCGGAAGTGTGGACCGGGTGCGCCGAGAAACCGCGCGCCTACTTGAGGGCATGACCGCGAACGGCGGTGGCTACATCTTGGCCGCGTCGCACACGATTCCGCCCGAAACGCCCGACGAGAATGTCTTCGCGCTCTACGCCGAGGCGGGAATCAGCCGCGAAGAAATTTTCGACCGGGCGACGGGCATTCGTGCGTCACTGTCGCCGTGAACTGAGCTGGGATTCCCTCTACAATAGTTTCATTGCCCGTCAGTCACCGCGTAACTGTGACGTCTTTTCGGATGCGGTCATGGCTTTACACCCAAGGCATGAAACTCCACTTAGGGGCTTGCCTGGCATGTTCTTGGAGACTGGGGTACCCCCGTATCTGGCTGCTGAACGGGACGCCACATAGAGAGGTGTTGACTAACAAATGCCAAGAAACAATACACGCTTAGAATTGACTTGGATCGGCAAGGAGAATCGACCGAAACTGGAGCCACGCATCCTAATTGAAGACCCGAAGAAATCGTACCACGCCGCACATCGTGTCAGCGAGAACGACATCTTCGACAATCGGTTGATATTCGGCGACAACCTGTTAGCGTTAAGGGCACTTGAACAAGAATTCACTGGCAGAATCAAGTGCATCTATATCGATCCGCCCTACAACACGGGTAGTGCATTCGAGCATTACGACGATGGTATTGAGCACTCGCTTTGGCTGTCTCTGATGCGTGACCGGCTTGAATTGCTACGGAAACTCCTGCGCAAGGATGGTAGCATCTGGATTTCCATCGACGATAACGAGATGCCATACTTACGTATTCTGATGGATGAGGTATTTGGACGTACTAACTTCATTGCTCAAGTAATCTGGGAGAAGGTCTATTCGCCGAAGAGCTCGGCTCGCTTCCTTTCTGAGAATCACGACTACGTTGTCTGTTACGCATATGACGCAGAGGAGTATGTGCCATAGTTAGTTGAATTTGAAGCGGCTCCCAACCTCTGGTTGA
>CAYTDF010000751.1:0-2958 GCA_964436365.1 uncultured bacterium
CGCAGGTTCCACCTTAAACTCGCCGTTCCGTGGTCGAAGATTGGGGGTAGGCGCACCATACGGCCTAACAACCCCGGCTGCACTCAAAGGCGAGATCGAGACCGCCGGAGACAAGGATTGGTACAGTTTCGAGGCCTACGAAGGATTGACGTACACATTCACCGTGGAGTTGGTCTCGCTTCTGGACAGCTACCTCGAACTCTGCGACGCGGAGGGCAACGTGATCGTCTTCAACGACGACAGCGCGGGACTGGGTTTTGGTTCGCGCATCGTTTGGAAGGCCCCGGAGACGGGCCGTTGTCTGCTGGCGGTCCGGGCGGTCGGCGACCTGACCGGTATCTATCGGCTTTCGCTCGATGCCCAAGAACCGACGCCCACTCCCACGGCGACGGAACAACTGACCAACACGCCGACGGCCACAGAGGTCTCCACAGACACACCGACAGTGACAAATACGCCCACCATCACCGATACTCCGAGCATCACGCCGACGCCGACACCGTTCCAAGTCATGACAGTTTTCACGTTCGATACCGACGGCGATTTCGAAGGATGGTCAGCCCCCGCCATTAACGATCGGACGGTGGCGAGCGGCTTTCTACAGGGCACGGCGCAAACCTACAGATTTATCATGCGTTCTACGAGCGACATCGACACGTCCGAACTGTTGGCGGTCGTCGTGCGCATCCGGACACAACACGACGGTTCGTCCAGCCTGCTGCGGGTTGGCATCCAAAGAAAAGGGTCCACGTTCCTGGAGGTCGTGGGCGAGCGCGCGTACGGGAGCAACGGGCCATTTTACGATGTGTATGTGCCAATCCCCGAGCAATACCGCTCGATAGAACTGTCGACAATCGCCATCTATCCCGACAGCCGCCAGAGCGCCGCGTTCACGATCGATTCGATCCAGTTGGTCGCAACCCGTATCTATACGCCCACACCGACACCGACCGTGACACATACGCCGACAGATACACCCACGAACGCCCCGACTCCGACACAGACCCCGACGGGTACCCCCACACCGACAGAGACGCCCACGTTGGCGATCACTGGGCCGGATTTCGAAATCACAACACTGGAACTCCTACGCCGGACCCGGGGCGGCAAACTCACATACACAGTGATGGTCGAAGGTGTGAACGGTTTCGACGAGCAGGTGCGTTTGCAGGTTACGGGCGCGCCGCAAGGATTCGAAGCGCACATCGTACCTTCGAAGATCAAACCTCCGGCAGTCGCCCGCTTGATGCTGATCCCCCTCCCGGAGCAGAATCCATTCGCCGATGTGGGCTTCGACGGTGTGGTCAGGCCATTTACAATCCAGGGGCTTTCTGCGGACGTGATCCGGAGTGTCGAGGTGCAGGTGGAACTTCGCTTACCGGAGTCACAACCCCGTGCGGAAGGCGATGTGGTCTACCGCGAACAGATTCCGATCTATCTGGCCTCCACCTCGACCTTCGCGGAAGAAGTCGGCGATACGGTGAAGATTCAAGGCCAAATCCGTAGCAATCCTGGGGTCTCGCAGGTGCAGGTGCGTGCGCAACGTCCGGGCGACAAAAGCGACCTGGTACAGACCGTGCCGGTCACACAAGAAGGCGGACGTTTCGAGGCGGAGTTCGCGGTGGAGAGTGCGGAACACCTCGTCTCCAGCCCGGAAGACGAGCCCTGGCAGATCGACGCCTTCTTCGATGTCGGTCTCTTCCATCTTCCGTTGCAGGGCAAGAGCGAACGCTTGCTGCTGCCGGTCGGCGGCCTACGGGCTTCGCTCGGAAATGAAAAGGTCAATGGCTTGATCATGGCCGGGAAACAGAGCGACGCGCTCGCGAGCTACACAGGCCACATCGTCATCGTGGGCGGCGCGGCTTCCGGATTGATCAGTGCGAAGAAGATCGAGGAACTGGCCTACTCGCTGTACGCAAATCTCCGTGCGGAACGGCGTCTGACCGGTGAGACCTTAACCTACCTGGCGCGCTCCAACAGAGAGCCCACGCTCGACACTCCCTCCAGTTTGGACGAACTGCGCTCGGCGATCGCGAAGGCGGAAACAAGTGATTTCTTGCTGATCTACCTTGTGGGTGCGGGCGGCGACGGTTTCTTCGAACTGGAATCGGGTGAGTATCTCAATGCGCCATTGATCGAAGGCGATCTTCTGACAAGCCGTCTGGCGGATTCATCCAAGAAGACTTTACTGGTTATCGACACCCAGCAAGCGGGCGCGATCCGAGAGGCTCTCGGCGATCATCCCAATCTTGAAACCATCGCCTCCACGGGCTCCGGTGAGTTAAGCACCGCCTGGTTCAGTACTCCCGAATCCGCAGGCCAGCCGTTCTCATTCTCGGACATTTTCTTTGACGCGTTGCTCTCCGGTAAGACAGTGGGGGATGCACTGAAATTCGCCCGAAAACAGTTAATCCGCATTCAAGAACCGGCGGCAGTCCAGATTCCCGTGCCATTCGAGCACGATCTGCCGGAAGCCTTCGCATCACTGGTGATCGGTTCGGCGTTCGTGCCGGAAGGTGAAGAGGTGAGCGATAATCTGCCGCCCGCGATCCGGGGGATTCCGGCGACGTTACAGGTTGCCCGGGGTTACCCGCTCTCGGTCACCGCTGTGGTCAGTGACGAAGAGGGGACCGGAGCCAACGTGATTCTGTCTGCACGCATTACGCAATACGGAACATCGATAAGTTATGAAGTTGCGGCAGAGTACAGCGCGGCCACGGACGTATTCAAAATCGACGTCCCGGACTTCCCGGATTCACTGTTCGGCCAGCAGGCGTCCGAGGGATTGTACTCGCTGAGTCTGTTGGTCCAGGACGATGTGGATAACTCCCGAGCGCCCGCGATCTCTTCGGTTGAGGTGATCCCGACCGAGCAAACTCCAACTCCGACGCCGGAACCGACCGTCGATCCGGCGTTGCTGACGGTCGAGTTCGACGCGGACGATCTCCAAAGCGGGCG
>CAYTDF010000752.1:0-2957 GCA_964436365.1 uncultured bacterium
CACGGGGTTGTACTTCATACTTGATCCACGCGACTCGGCCACGATCTCGCCCAGCCTCTCTTCGGTGAAGCCGTACGCTCCCAACCTGGGAATCTCCGCATCCCTGAGTGCTTCTCGAATTCGAGCGCATGCCCCGGCAACCGGATCGCTGTGGCTCTCGTGACCCAGCACGATCCCGCACGCCTCCCGGAGTTTGACAAGGCATGGATGCCCCGGCGCGGTCTGTTCGAGGCGCTCCGCATTGCATTCCAGCACACCGGGCAGGCCGAGTGCGCAGGCGACTCCATGCGGAATCGGGCAGGCCGCGCCCAGTGCCGCCGCCATGCCGTGCACCGCGCCGAGACCTGCGTTTGCCAGGCACATCCCGCCGAACAGGCTGGCCAGGGCCATATCTCGTCTGGCTTCAATATCGGCGCTGTCTCGCAACAGGCGCGGTAGGGCTACGGAGGCCTTGCGGATACCGTCGATCGCGAGGGCGTCGGTGATCGGACCCGAGTGGTTTGATGTATAAGATTCGATGAGCTGCGTCAGAGCGTCGTAGCCACAGGCCGCCGTCACTGGACGCGGACAGGAGCGCGTCAGCTCCGGATCGACCAACGCGATACGAGGCAGCAGGTACGGACTGCGCAGGCTCTTCTTGAAGCCCCCGTCCTCGCCGTCTCCACCCGTAATCACGCTGTTCTTGGTGACTTCCGATCCCGTTCCGGCCGTGGTGGGGATCGCGATGTGGGGCAGGGCAGGCCGAGTGATCGCCTTGCCTGTGCCCACGCCTTCCAGGTACTCCAGCACCGAACCTTCGTTGGTCAAGAGCCCGGCCAGAGCCTTACCCATGTCGAGCACACTGCCTCCACCCAGGGAGATGACAAACTCCGGACTCAGCGGACGGCTCTCCTCGACGGCCTTATCCACCCCTCCCACACGCGGTTCACCGTTCACCGAGATTGTATGCACGACCACGCCTGCTGACGCGAGCATCGAATGCAGCCGCTCGACGCAGTCCGCCTTTTGCGCCAGGCTCTCATCCTGGACCAGGACGGCGCGCGAACCCATCGATGGGATCAGTTCGGGGACCTGCGCCAGAACGCCGTCGCCGAACACAATTCGCCCTACGGTGCTGAAATCCGAGCGCATGGAGAGTCCATTCGTCATCGTCACCACTCGCCGTCTTCCGGGAATACGCTTGTATGTTTCACGCCCTGGCGTTTTTGGGCCATCCAATCTTGGACCGTCTCGCGCCAGGTCAGGTAATGCTCTGTCTTCTGATGAGCGGCAAACTCTTCCGATGTGCGATACACCTCATAGAGGAAGAACCGATTCTCGTCTTCCGACGCGCGGAGAATGTCGAACCGGAGGTTGCCGGGCTCCTGTCGCGTCCCTCTGGCGTTTGCGAGCGTGGCTTGGATGAAATCATCGGCATGGCCTGGGACCACGTGGACGGTTACACAGACGACGTACATGGTTTCTTGCCTCCTGTGGCTTTGAGCGCTTTCGGGGGGGGCGCATTCCACTCTAAGAATACCGACAAGTCAGCCGTGATGGAAGAAAGCGCAGAACCTCCAGCGGCATCGCGAATCGCTTTCTTCGCACGACCCTACGTTCCGGCCGACCGGCACCCGCAATCGGTTCGTCACTTCTTCTTTGTGATGCTGGCGACGCGATGCTTGGAGTCGAATGTGAGTTGTTTGACAAATAGATCGGGAACGATCTGGAGTTCGGCGAGGCAATCCGCGATGCGTTCCGAAGCGTGGCCGTCACCGTACGGGCTCTGGGCTTGCCGGGCTCTCTTCAAGAAGGCCTCATCCTGCAACGCCCGCTGCAGGGCTCCCAGAATCGCTTCGGCATTGTGGGGAACGTTGAGGACATTCTCGCCGCGTTCCCGGCCCTCTTGGCGAGGGCCGATGTTGATTGCCGGAAGATCGAACGAGGTCGATTCGATCACTCCCGCGCTTGAGTTTCCCAGAAGCACGGCGGCCTCTGCTAGCACAGTGAGAAAGACGTCCCGTGGCAGGCTGCGTACAAGAACGAATCGAGGATGGGCTGAGGTTTCGTCCCGCAGGGCTCGCACGATGGACGTCGCGCCTGGATCGGAGTTCGGGTAGATCGCGACGACTGGAATGTCGACCCTGCGGAGTGCTCGGAGAGTTGCATCGATCTCTTCAGCGGCTGTCTCGGGCGAGGTCGAAACAGGATGCTGAATCAACAGTGCATACGGCCGGTTGAGGTCCATCTGCACGTGCTCCGAGGCTTGGTTGGGGGACACTCGTGAACTGTGCAGGATCGAATCGAGCCCCGGTGCGCCGACCACGTGAACGTATTCTTTCCGCTCTCCCATCTTCAGGATGCGTTCCGCACTTCGTTGGGTTGCGGCAAAATGGAGATGCGCCAACTTGGTAATGGCGTGGCGCATGTATTCGTCATATCCCCCCTTCGAAATGTCGCCACCGTGGATATGAACCAGGACTCGGCGGGAGAGGACGGCGGCTGTAGCCGCCGCGAACGCTTCTGTACGGTCACCCAGAACCACAACGGTGTCGGAGTCAAGACGGTCCAGAGCCTCGCTCAAACCGGTCACGCCCAAGCCAACCGACCGGGCCATGGCCGAGGGGCGCTCGTCTTCGACATGCATGACGACACGGGCGGCGATTTTCCAGTTCGCTTCTACTTCGCGAACGGTGAGTCCGAAACGGGCGTCGAGATGCATCCCGGTGACGATAGGTTGCAGCGTCAGCCGAGGGTGGGCCTGGATCGCCCGCATAACGGGAGACAGAATCCCATAATCTGAGCGAGCCCCCGTCACGACCGAAATCTTACGGGGGTAAGAGGTTCTTGTGAGCATGGGCATCGCGAACAGGCCCCCGATTCTCCCTGTGAAGGGGAGACGACTCTCTCTCGCACCGTCCGGTGAGAGTCAATCCCATTTCTAGTTGATTTTAGGCGGCTCCTTCTGTCTTCATTTC
>CAYTDF010000753.1:0-2939 GCA_964436365.1 uncultured bacterium
AGGATGAGGAAAGGCTGCCTGCTGGCTTTGCTGCTCTGTGCACCGTTCACCTGACGTTCTACGGGTCCTGCTCACAAGAGTCGATGGCAAGGAATGGCTCTATCTCTTGGATGCCACGCGGGTCGGCTACAAGAAGAATGACGGACAGTATCACTATCAGTACGGCCGGATAAGAGCCATGCGGCGGGCAACCGGAACCTCCCTAAAAGATCGTTTCTGAACACTATATCCGCAAAACGATGACGTTTTCCCTGCGCGGATGGACCCTGAGATCTTCACTGTGCGGTAACAAACAATCACAAAAAAAGTTGACGCTGGTGTATATACAAGATATGTTTAGAATTACGACTACCAACAATGTAACCTGTGTAAAGTGAGTAATGTAGTAAGTTTTGCACAGGCGGGAACCGCGGGGCTCTGTTTTCTTTGGGGGAGCAACCATGAACGTGTAACGGCGGAAGCGATTCTCTTTTGCCACAACTCTCGTGATGACCGTCGCGGTCTTCACCATTGCATCCGGAATTCCATCGGTGGCTGGCGCGATTTCCAACGACGACGCTGAAGAGAGCGGCGTTGACTCCTCAAGCCTTGCGCTTACTTTCTCCGAAACCCCGACGGCGATACCAACCGAAACACCGACGGCTACGCCAACATCAACCGACACCCCGACGGCGACCGACACCCCGACGGCGACACCAACCGACACGCCACCCTCAATCACCTTCAATCCACCATCTCTCTCATTTGACACGGGCTCATCGGGGGCCGTTGAAGTCACGGTTAGCGATCCCGATGCGGCAGTAGTGACGTCGCTGAAAGTAGGAACGACCGAGGGGCTGACGGTGACCGAGACTTCGAGACTCAACATCACCAATACTCGCATCCAGGCGTACACGGTCACCTCGGGCGCGCCCGGACCGTACACGTTAACCTTCACCGCGACTCTCGACCAGCCAGCGAAGACAACATCCGCCGACCTGGCCGTCTCGGTGAACGCCATCGTGGTCGGCGAAATGATCAAACCGACGGCCTATCTCCTCGTCGCAACAAAGCATGGCGCGCCAAGCCCAGGCTTTAGAGTCGTCACTCCCGACGCAACGACACGGAAGGCGTTCTTACCCGTCACCAGTTCGACGGCTGAGGTTTTCGTGATGCCGGGCGACTTTGATGGAGACGGCATCGACTCTGTCCTCATCGGGTATGGGCGCCGCGACCGAGGTAAGGTCCATGGACCTGGCAGCGCGGTCTCAGTCGATCCGAACAGGCGAACTGCGGACGTGCCAGCGATGGTGCCGTTCCCATTCGAACACCCAATGAGCTTCGATAACAATCCGACAGGAGAAGTTCGTGTCGCTGCGGGCAATCTCATGGGCGATGCCGCGGATGAACTCATCGTGATCCAAGGTGCGAACGCCCACTCGCGGCTGAGAATCTGCGGTGTGCAGCCGAATGGAACATTCGCCAACATCGATGCCAACACCTTCCGCCCGAGTCAACTCGCCAACCCGAACCAGGGCATCAAGGTCATCACGGCCGATCTCGACGAGGATGGATACGATGAGATCGTCGCTGCCCATGCCTCGCGGGTCGACTTTGGCACGGGCCCAACCGGGAACTACATGCAGGCAATGAACATAACGAACCCCGCGAGTCAAAGCATGAAGGAGCCGGTTCCGGGCTCGGACATCGTCTGGGCTGAGAAGCAGCAGATCTTCGGCGACACGTCCAACCCGTCTGGTGGTCTCAACATGGCCGCCGGTGACATCAATGGTGACGGACAAGTGGAAATCGTCGTTGTGAGCGCTTCGCCAGATCCTTCCGACCCTGCAACGAGGGGCAATAACAAACTCTCGGTGCTCGTACCGAACTTCATCGATGCAGACTTCGCCAATGGAAGTTTCAGCGCGATGAGAGACAACGGCGGCGCGGGCGAGAACATCTCTGTGAAACTCTTCAGCGAGGCCACAAATCCGAGCGGCGACCTCTGTGTCTCGGTCGCCGACCTGGATGGCGATGGCAAAGACGAGATCGTCGTGAGCCGTGGCATTTCGGTTGGTGGGACGGTAGTCAAATCTGATGTGACGATCTTCTGCTTTGATGAGGCTGGCGTTGGTGCGGGAGTCCTAAACCGGCTTCCCAAAGTGGAACTGCCTCCGGTCTACAGCACGGAAAAAAACCCAGGCGGTGGTACAAACGTTGCTGCGAGTGAGAAACTCCCTCCCCTCGGTGTACCGAGCGCCAATCATCTGTTCGATATTCCCCTCCCCAACCTCACCACGGACGCGACACCTTTGCAGATGGTTCTGATCCCGTCGGGGACATACACGATGGGCGTACATCTTTTTAATTCACACACTGTGACATTGACGAAGAACTTCTACATTGGGAGGTACGAGGTCACACAAGCACAGTGGGAAGCAGTCATGGGGAGCAATCCGTCTGCTTTCAGCGGAAAACCGAATCATCCGGTTGAGTGCGTTTCTTGGAATGACTGCCAAGCCTTCATCGAGCGGTTGAACGGTATGGGGCTCGGGACATTCCGCCTTCCCACAGAAGCGGAATGGGAATACGCGTGCCGTGCGGGTACGGATACGCGTCTTTCTTTTGGTGATGCGTCGGAGTGCTCCGACGCAAGTGCGTATTGCGAGCTTATGGATCAGTACATGTGGTGGGGTGGCAATAATATGCACGACGGTAGTGTGTCTTGCACAAAGGAGGTTGGCTTGAAGCGACCGAATCCTTGGGGCCTGCACGACATGCACGGGAATGTTAAGGAGTTGTGCTCGGATTGGCACAGGTACTCCTACTATCTATCGAGTCCTCAGTTTGATCCAAAAGGTCCCTCGTCGGGCTCCTCGTCTCGCGTCGCGCGTAGCGGCGACTATTACAATCACGCCAGGGAGTGCTCGTCGGCGTATCGTGCCTCCATCATACCCATC
>CAYTDF010000754.1:0-1281 GCA_964436365.1 uncultured bacterium
CCATTCCCAATTTCCAGGCGGCCCAAGTCCGCTCGCGTGTGGCACATTCGTTAAGCGAGCAGCGCACCTATCGTAACGTTCATAAGATGTACCTGCTGGACTACACGGATCTACCCGGCCATTACGACGGCGCAGAAGAACACTGCCCGTACGTTAATGCGGGCATGCTCGGCGGACCGCTGACGGATCCCTTCATGGCGAACCCCGGACCGCTCAGCCTAGCCTACTGGAAACACCATGAGGGGATGTATCACAACACGCCCATTTCGGACAGTTGGGCGGTGGGTGTGAAAGCAGTGAATTACCGGTTCTGGAAGGATTGGGACAGCCAAGGCAGACCGTACGTGATCTATGGTGAAGGCCCCGCGTGCACGGCGGGTCGGTGTAACGGTTGGGTGGATTACGCTCCCAGCAACGGTCTGCTCAGCGACGGGATTCTCCTGGCGGTCAGCGTCAAAGGGAAACGCACGCCCGGGAGCAGTATGGGGCACCGTGAATGCAAGTGAGTGAGTGGCACGGGGACCGGCGCGAGACCGGCCCCCGGGTAGAGTTGGATATCTGTTCGAGAAACTGTGGCAGCGTCTAGGGGTAGGACTGGCTTCTCTATCGTCTGTGTACAGAAATTCCGGTTACGCGAAGTATCTCCTCCGACTTGTTTGTGCGTCTCATCGAGAAGTTCATGGAGATGGGAGGGTCGTAATTGAGGAATAGGTAATAGAGGAACAGGTTGGATGTACTACTCGGTGGGGCATCCGGTGCGCGGAGGTTATTCCGTTCGTACGGCTCCCCAAGTGCGGCGATGACTTCCTCCTCCGTTGAGCCGAGACCGATACCTTCCACGGTCTTGCCGGTGAATGTCTTGAAGGTGGTGTGACTGTCGTCCTGCAATTCACAGCTGTACGAAACGAGTCCGTACTTCAAGAAACCGAGCGTTACGCCGTGGTCAAAGTAAGAAGCGGTAGGCGTTACTAAATCCACGTCGTTCGGCTCACCCCAGATCGCTCTAACTTCATCCCGGGTCATTCCGAAAAGAATCGGTCCGACACCTTTATCGGGATAGATCGTATGAGCGGGCGCCGGTATGGAGCCGTCCACCACATTGACGATCGCGTCTTCCGGGTACTCCGGAGTCATGAACGCCTCCGAAACCGGCACGTCCCAATGATAGCGTGTAAGTATTTTGCGCTTGCCGACTTCCGCTCCGTGCATGTACTCGCTCGATACGTCGCGCACTTCGACCGGTAAGAACGTTTCCGCGTCGAAAAGATATTGGTGTCTGTC
>CAYTDF010000754.1:1291-2936 GCA_964436365.1 uncultured bacterium
TTCTTACGTAGCGGTTGAGCGTTAGACCGTCCCGCTCGATCGCCGTTTCAAATCTGTAATCTCCTTCCAGTAGTCTATCGATCAATTTTCCCGGCGTGCCCGTACTGGCCGTTCTCTCCGCACTCCCCACCTCCCACATCCCCGGGAAGTTCTGCATGATATTGACATGGTTGTTGAGCCGGTTGAACTTTACGACTTTATCTTCGTAGACCCAGGTCGTCTCATTTAGAAAGTCCTGATGAGTTATGTCCACGCGAAGAAGATTCGGAGCCATCCAGGTTCTACGATTCAGAAATCCTTCGGATTCATCATGCCCCGGATCGAACTCCCAAATCAATGTCTTGGCGTTACGCATGGCTTCGACGGTTCTTGCCAAGACGTCATCGGACGGCAAACTGGTCACGAGAAGGGCGGGGAGGATCAACGTCACCACCCCGGCTGCGATCAGGGTCAACGCGCTGGCGACGGCCCAGCGGAGCCGGGTGAACGGCCAAAGATCGAAAGACCAGGTTCGGTTCTCCGGCAGCGTTTCGGCAATCGCCTGTGCGCGACGGTGGAGCTTGCGTTCCACCTCATTGGGAACATCGGTCTTCAACAGGTTCTTGACTTCATCGTCGACCCGGCTGGGGCCGGTTTCGTTGAAAGCGTTCATGTTACGACACTCCTTTCCATTTCGAGGAAGGGGGCCAGACTCTCGCGCAACTTGGCGAGGCCTTTGGAATGATGCGAGCGGGCGGTGGTTTCTTGACAGTCCAACGCGGCGGCGATTTCGGAGAAACTCTGTTCTTCGATCAGCCGCAGAAAGACCGCTAGAGATTCCTGGCGAGGCAGCTCGGCGATGGCTTCGAGAATGCGGATACGGAGCTCTTCGCGCTCCATCTCCTCTCGTGGCGTCGGATCACCGTGTGGTATCTCCGCGATCGAATCGAGCGGCCGTTTCCGTCCGCGCTCCCGGGAACGCTTCTGGTAACGGTTTAACGCCGTATCGACGGTGATTCGGAGAATGAGTAAATCCGGTCGTGGGTGCTTCTCGACCCGATCCAGCTTTCGCCAGACCGTCATCATCGCATCCTGAAACGCGTCCTCGGCATCATTCGCGTTCCGCAGCAGCCGCCAAACGATCCGGATCATGCGCGCTTCAAGCGGCTGGGTGCGGTCTACGAATCTGCTTTTTCGTCCGTCGGTCATCATTCTGGCAATTTCAGTATCTCCCATGAGTTATTTTCGATTGAAAGAGGCTAAACGCTCGACTTTCGCGGGCACTCCGTGCGCGCTACCGAAAAGACTCTCAAGAGACGCTTTTTCCCTTCATTACCGTAACCAACGGCGAGAGGGGAATTGTGTAAAAAGGATTGAGAATTTCCATGCCCGAGTGTGAATTATCGGGCTCATCCTGCATTTACGGGAGGGGGCGTTTGGACGGGCTGCGCCTCTGGCATGGGATTCTCAGCGAGGGGATTCTGCTGACGGTCAGTGGTAGAGGGAAGCGCACGCCCGGGGGCCGGTGCGCGTTGCGCAATCACTCGGTCCTTCTGTGCCAGTTCATCTGGATTATGAATATGTCTTTATAATCCACGATGCCATCGCCGTTGACGTCCGCCGCGGGTAGGGCGGTGGGGATCGCGACAATCGGTGTCGGTTCCTC
>CAYTDF010000755.1:0-2933 GCA_964436365.1 uncultured bacterium
TGAAGTCGGGACGCATCTTTGTCATCGTGGCAAAACTATCGAATCCATCCGCATGGTCGACATCGTTGTACATCATCCCCGTCACGACGGTGAAGGTCACATCCGTATCGTCGGTGGGCCGGGGCGCGGTGTGAAACGAGCCTCGCAGGGGTGCATGCGCTGTGCCGTCCGGCGCACGGGTTTCAGTCGCGTAATAATACGTTGTTTTGGGGGCGAGCGATTGCAGCGCGAATGAATGGGCGAAGTCGGTCGCGGCGGTGACTGTGACCCACGGTGTTTCAGTGGCGTCGCGCAGATCGCGATTCGTCGCGTATCGCACCCGAACCTGACCGGGCGCACCCGGGCACGCGTTTTCGAGTGTCTCGATCTTGGTCTCAGGGGGAAGAACCACAACCGGTTTGCGGCCCTTGCACGGTTGGCCTTCCGTGTTGCGGGTCGTGTTCTCGGTCAGCCGGACCCAGACACGAGCCGTCGTATCCGATACCTCACCGACCTTCACGCCGGTGGCTTGCCGCGATTCCTGGGCGGCCACGGTGTGGACCGTCATCAGCATGGCTATGGCGATGAGCGCGCCTCGTTGGAAATGAGTCTGTGTCGACATCTGCATACCTCCGTATTGTGGCACGAACCGCAATCTCTATTGGTCTTACGAGAACAAGGCATTCTATGCCAATCTGCGGTTTTGGGGCAGGCCGGAACCTGAGCACTGGACGCCCAGAGCGTCTATCGATAGCTTTTGCCGGCCGGGCGCACGGTGTGCCCCCGGCGATTGGGCACTGAACGTTCTCCCATCGAAAAGAGTTTTTGGGTGATACACTTAGTGTTTGTACCAAAATCGCCTGAAGTGTGAGTCCCAAAACGACAGCGAGGTGACACAATGCCGTTGAATCCAAAACCTGTAAACCGGCGAGAGGCGATGAGAGGAATCGGAGCCGCGGGGATGATGCTCGCCTCCTCTTGTGCGCAGAACCCGACGGCTCGCGACGCGCGGCGACGTCCGAACTTCATCGTGATCATGTGTGACGATATGGGGATTTCCGATATCGGCTGCCATGGCTCGGAAATCTCGACACCCAACCTCGACCGGCTCGCCCGTGAAGGGACTCGCTGCACCAGTTTCTACAACACCGCGCGTTGCTGTCCATCCCGGGCCTCGATTCTGACCGGACTTTATTCTCACCAAGCGGGCATCGGCCACATGGTCCAAGACCGGGGCTTCCCCGCCTACCAGGGGTATCTCAACGACCGTTGTGCCACGGTGGCCGAGACTTTGGGGAGCACGGGGTATCGCACGCTCATGTCGGGCAAATGGCATGTTGGCGAGGAGCGTCCGCACTGGCCGCTCGATCGCGGATTCGACGATTACTACGGTTTGATAAGTGGTGCGTGCAACTATTTCCAGCTCGATCCCGGGCGTCGTTTCGCCAGAAACAACACTTCGATTACCGACCTCGGTGAAGATTTCTACATGACCGATGCCACGACCGACCATGCCGTCTGGCAGCTCGACCGGTATGGGCGAGGCGACAAACCGTTCTACCAGTATGTTGCCTATACAGCTCCACACTGGCCCTTGCACGCTTGGCCGGAGGATATCGAGAGGTATCGCGGTCGATACCGTGGCGGTTGGGATCGGCTGCGGCGCGAACGATACGCCCGCATGGTCGAAATGGACCTGATCGACCCCGACTGGAAGATCTCGCCTCGGGACCCGACCGTCCCCGCGTGGGAGGATGCCGAGCACCACGACTGGCAAGCCATGCGCATGGCGGTCTACGCCGCGCAGATCGACTGCATGGATCGGGGTATCGGCAAAATTCTCACCAAACTCAAAGAGATTGGCGAAGAGGAGAACACGCTGATCCTGTTCATGGCCGACAACGGCGGGTGCCATGAAGGCCGGAAAGGGAATGATCCCAACCTCGCGCCCGGTCCGAAAGAGACGTTCATGAGTTACGGCAAGGCCTGGGCGAACGCCAGCAACACACCTTTTCGACGCTACAAGACCGAGGTGCATGAGGGTGGGATTTCTACGCCACTGATTGCCCGCTGGCCGGGACGGATCCAGCCCAACTCGCTCTGCCGTGAAGTCGGCCACATTATCGATATCGTGCCTACTTGTCTGGACGCTGCGGGCGTCGCGGCTCCTCGCGAACTCGCGGGGCGTGAACGCCTGCCCCTGGAGGGCAAGAGCATGTTGCCCGCTCTCAAAGGGCGGCGGCGTGACGGGCACGAGAAACTCTTCTGGGAACACACTGGGAACCGTGCCGTGCGCGAAGGCCGCTGGAAGCTCGTGGCCGGGCGGCAGGCTCCGTGGGAATTATACGACATGGAGGCCGACCGAAGCGAGCTGAACGATCTTGCCCGGACGCACCCCGATCGCGTCGAACGTCTCGCCGCGGCCTATGACACGTGGGCGCAGCGCTGTGGTGTCGTCCCCTTCCACGAACTCAGCCCGAAGAAGAAAAAGAACATCCGCACATGACCCGATGAGGGTGTCCGTCGTTCTGTGGAGAGTGGGTGGTTTCGGGGGCGGAAGAGAACTATGCTTGGCGTCTGATGCCCAAAGCGTCTTTCGAACGTGCGTCTCGGTCGCGGGCACTCAGCGTTTCTCAATCGAGAATGGTTCTTGAGAGATACCCTAAAGGAGTTCGAGTCGTAACGATGAAACGTATGATTGCTGGTTTGGTTGTGGTGTTGGCCGGAGCGCTCTCGTTGAGTGCGCAAGACGGAGCGTTTGAGCCTGGACGCCAGCTGACGGTTACGTTGCCGTTCGGAGATGTCGCGATGACGTTCTGCTACATCCCACCGGGAACGTTCTCGATGGGATCTCCAGATTCGGACCGGGACCGCGCGGCGGACGAGACACCGGCGCATGAGGTCAAGATCACGAAGGGGTATTGGCTCGGAAAACATGAGGTTTCCCAAGCCCA
>CAYTDF010000756.1:0-2926 GCA_964436365.1 uncultured bacterium
GGATCCATTCGACTTCATTCTCCAAATCGCCATCGAATGCAACCTGCAGAATCAAACACCGCTCGTCTTCGCAGAAGTTCCGCAGATCGACAAGGCGTTGCGGCTGGGGCGTATCAACGATTTTCTCTACGAACACGTTTCTAATTTCACGCTGAACTCGTTTCGAACCCTCTTCGAACTCGGCGGATACGAGATTCTGGATATCTCCAGCCGGTACGACGAAGAGGTCATCGATGTCGTTGCCCGTCCGATACTGTCCGGTAAACAGACCGTCATCCGGGACGCGTGCAATCGGTTTCGTTCGAACGTAGACGCGCAGGTCACAACCGTCTGCGGTCAGGTCGAAGCGTGGGTCGCGGATGGCAAGAAGGTCGCTTTCTGGGCCGGAACGGGGAAAGGCGCGGCGTTCCTGAATATGTTCGGCTTCGATCACGAGAACTACCCGATTGTGGTCGACTCCGACCCGTTGAAGGCCGGTGGCTTTGTTCCGGGAACGGGACAACAGATTCACCGCCCGGAATACCTCAACGAACACCCGGTCGATATCATCGTCATCACGACCCAGTGGCGCGCACCGGATATCCGGGACGAGATCCTCCGTACGATCCAAAACGACGTCGAGATCGTTTCCTACGAAGAAGGCCGATTGGAACCGTTGCCCAAAGACGGTTCGTGAGACCGGCACTGGCGCTCAAATGAGTCGACAGGCTCGATGAATCCTCAACATCTCACCCAGCGCACAATCGAAATGAGACACGATTAGAACGGGGGCGCGGAATGATTCCGCGCCCCCGTGTTGTACGTTTCAACTTGCAACGCTGCGAATCAGCCTTCTTGCTTCCCCTGCTCTTTCTGCAGATTGATGGGCTTGTATCCACCGCTCATGTAGTCCTTGATCCACCAGGCTCCAAAGATCACGAAGCCGATGATGCCGAGTTTGGAGACGTACTTAAACGTGGCCGCGCCGCCCATATCGTCGAAGACTGCGCCCATCTTGAAGATGATCATGCCGAGAGCGAACTGACCGGCAAAGCCCAGCCAACCGATCGTGATCGCCCCACCTCTGGGGAAACGTTCGGCGGCGATCCCCAGCATGGTCGGCCACATGTAGCAGACACCGATGTAGAAGACGGTCGCCGCGACGTAAGCCATCGCGGCTGTTTCAACGGCGCTCAGCATATAGAGCCCGATACCGGCGATGGTCACTGAAGCCCACATCATGCCGATCGGCGAGATGGCGTGCGCCAGGTGTCCGGCGAAGTGCCGCAGAACAAACATCAGCGCGCTACCGTAAACCAGGATCATGGTGCCACGCATTTGGGCGGTATCTTTCAGCACAGTATTCACCCACTGCCCGGGAGCCAACTCCATCGATGCGGTGACCATCATACAGAACAGTAGAAGCAAGAAAGGGAGGCTCAGTGCCTCTTTCCACATCTCCTTCGCAGGAATACCGGCCGCTTTTCGCTCCGTCGACGGGAATTCCAGACCGAAGATCATCCAGCCATAGACCACGGTCGGAATGAGCACGATGCCCATCTGAATCTGCCAATTCAGTTCCATCCAACGCATTGCAACGGCCAGCAACCCGCCGATGATTAGCCCGCCGGGCCACCAGGCGTGCAAGACGTTCATCTTGTGTGTCTTCTCATCGGGGTACATCGCGGCACAGAGTGGATTGATAACCGCTTCCACCAATCCGTTTCCGAATCCGGCAATGAACATCGACATATAGAGAACTTCGTAGTTCGGAGCGACGATGAATGCGGCCATGCCGCCGAGATGCAGAACGCAAGCGATGTAAAGCCCTGTCCGCATTCCCAGCCAGTCCAGCAAGGGGGAAACCACCAAGATGGAACCCGCAAATCCAAAGAAGGCCATGGCGGAGACGAAGCCGTATTGCTCGTAGTCCAGTTCAAAAGCAGTCACAACCTCGTCCGTAATATCCCCACGGATAATAAACATCATGGCGGTAACAACGAGCGCCAGGCAACTCGCGACGAATAGGCGTGTTCGTTGGTTCATAACAGTTTTTCTCCTCAAAACGGTTAGCTAGATTTAGTTTAGAACAATCGAGATTACCGGAACGTCAAAACCGTGTCTACGGCCTGCTTTGGGCCGCTCCACGGTGGTTCTCGGCCCCATCTTGCGCCAAGCGCCCCGGCGTGCCACGCCCAGAAGACTCGGAAAACGGAGGAACTCACGATATGATTTGCTCTATGTCAATCCCCCAGAACAGTCCGTTCTCGGACGAAGAAGACTCCCGGCGGTAAAAAAATGGCTCAATGTCGTTTCGTCTCCCCATCCGACCGGCGGTGCAGCCAGCGGGCCGACGGTGTCGAATCGGGGGGCATGTGCATTGCCCACAGTCGCCAGAAGGGCAAAGACCGGGGGAAATTTCTCCAGAGGTTGAAACAGCAGCTACGGCAGGGGAATTTCGACTTCACGGGCTATCTCTTTCCGGCGCCCATGAGTTTTCGGACTCTGAATTTCGAGCGTTCGGTCTCGTTCGTCGGCACCGTCTTCCTGGGTGGAGCGGACTTCACGGGTTGCCGTTTCTCGGGGCCCACCACGTCATTCGCGGGTGCATACTTCAGTGGCCGGGGCGCCGTTTTCGAACAAGCGACCTTCACCGGCAAGCGTCTCTCCTTTCGGCGCGCGCGCGTGGCCGGGCAGATTTTTTCTCTCAAAAGAGCGCGGGTCGCTTGCGCGGAGACGAGTTTCAACGAAGCCCAGTTCGAGGCGAAACTCACGAGTTTCATCCAAGCTCACATATCCGGCGACCGCGTCACCTTCGAAGATTTTCGCTGTGAATCGGAATGTTTCACGTTGGAGAAGACCATTGCGGAGTGCGGCCGATGGGAGATGACCCGAGCCGCCTGCCAATGTCAAACGATCGTCGCCGACGGTCTGCATGTGAACTGCG
>CAYTDF010000757.1:0-2924 GCA_964436365.1 uncultured bacterium
GTGCCCTTCATCCCGAATCGTGACTTCAAAAGCCCGGGGATGGCCTCTGGCTTCCACATAGACGTTCTTGGCACGGTCGTGCAGGTTTCCGTGGATGATCGCGTTGACCATAGCTTCATCCATAGCCAGGCGAAGCCGGAAGCAATCATCCTCATTGAAGCCGAGATTCTGCGCCATGATCAGAATCTTCTGTTCGATCGGATAGATACGCTCAACCAGACTCGGAATGGAGTAATTACTACTCAAAACGGTCACAGAGCCACAAATCATCACAACCTTACTCTTAAGATCATGGAGGTCTCCTCACCCAGACGTGAACACCACACTTCCAGTAATCACTCTCAACGCAAATCCCACTGGCGTTTCCAAGATAACTGTCGTGTTGCGAAAGGGCTGAGAGACCAATTCCACTGACCGCGAGGCCGCAGTTTGACAACGGTTATTCTAACAAACGCGCGAGGGGCACAGAAATCTGCCTCCATCCAACACTACTCATGGTACAAAGCGGTGTGGACAGAGTCAAGAAATTGAGTGCTTAACAGAGCTTTATCTAGATAATGAGTATCGGTTATCGTTAACCGGCGCCGATTCGCGACAGCCCGACCAACGTCTCCACGTGCATGGTATGCGGGAAGAAGTCGTAGGCGCGGATCCAGTCGACCCGGTACGGTGCGCGCATGGCCATGAGTTGAACCAAGTCCCGTTTCAGACTCTCAGGCCGACAAGCGATGTAAGCCCAACGCCGCGCGCCCATATCCACAACCCGCTGCAAAACCCGCCTGTGGAGCCCGGCGCGAGGCGGATCGGTGACAACCAGTTCGGGTCGCTCGAATCCCTCCGGCACCTGGAGTCTCCGGCCACGAAAGACCTTCTCCAGATTCCCACGAGTGACGCGGAAGTTCTGGATGTGGTTGCGAAGCGCCGCTTTGCGTGCGCCAATGACGTTCTCCACGCTCCGTTCGATACCGAAGACGGCTTGAACGCGTCCCGCCAGCGAAAGACCGATCGAACCCGACCCACAGTAGAGGTCCCACAGAACACCGGAGCCGTCGAACTGGAGCGCCTCGGCCAAATCCGCATAGAGACGGCTCGCCAGGGGCACGTTGGGCTGCATGAACGTTCGAGGCCCAACCTCCACGTCGATTCCACCGACTCTCTCCAAAATGAATGGCGCGCCCACCATCAACCGGCTGGACTCAGCCAACGCGGCGTCCGCCTTGCCGGGGGCAAGACTCCACCAGATCGTCTTCAGCGCCGGGTGCCGCGCCGCCAGCTCCCGCGCGAGGGTGCGAACCGGCTCCTCGGCGTCTCCCCGCGTGAAGATATCGACGAGGAGATCCCCCGTATGATTTTGGGACCTCAACTGTAAGAAACGCCAAAATCCCTGACACGTGTCAGAGTTGTATGCGAAAAGACCGGATTCTGTAGCGAACGCGCGCACATCGTCAAGAATCGCGAAGAATCCTTCGTGGCAAATATGACACATCTGCAAATCGACGAGTTTGTCGTACGCCCCAAACTGATGCAGCCCCAGCAAAACTCTCGGAGATCCATCACCTGCGGGCTTGAAGGTGAACTCCATCTTGTTGCGGTAGCGCCAAGGAGGATCCGAAGGCACGACCTCCAACGCGTCCAAGAGTTCCGCCGGGACAGCGCCTTCAAAGACCTCTTGAAGCCGGGCGCGCTTGGCCGCTACCTGCTCGCGGTAGTCGACATGCTGCTGACGACATCCACCACATTCATTAGTATGTATACATCTCGACAAGGTCATACGCGTGTCAGAATACCGATAACGCCTTCCCACAGTTTGTGCACAAAAAGAACCGCGGTCACCCAGTCGCACGATCGTATCGTTGCGGATTCACGGACAACCGCTCTGAAGGGGAGTTCCGGCAAGCACTGTAGCGGGGGTCAGCGCACATCCAAGCTTCGTTGGCGTCTCCAGCGGACCGCGATGATGACCGCCGCCGCGACCAAGAACAACGCCCCCCCAAATAACAACACTTGGACTAACGAGGCGGCTTCGTTCATTCCCCCGTACGACGGGGGAGTGACCTCGGCTAGATCCGCATAGGCTTGAGGTCCGTACGCGATAGATTCCGCTTCTCCTGTGGCTGTCGGAGGGGGGGCATCCTTCGCGGGGAGAGTGACCTTCAGGGACAGCTCGCGGGTCCCGGGCAAGAAATTCCGATTGTCGAGCAACATATAGTTGAATGGCTCCATCCCCTCGTAGGGTTGCTTGCCCTCAACCTTGACGCCCTCCAATCCGAGCACGCGCGCTTGCATCCAACTCCTCGGTCCCCGAAAGTTGTCATCGGACATTTCGAGAGGCAGCACCGCCATTCTGGGCGTTTCGGGGGCATAGGTGAATTCGGCCACGAGAGCGATCGCCACAACCACGGAACCTCCGTGCCCTATCGCGGGTTTGACATAGCCCGCCTTGTACTTGGGTTCGACCCGCTCACCGTTCAGCGTGATCCGCACACCTTCGAGATATGGCTCCGCGATCCGCGCGAGCCAGGCCCGTTCTTTCTCGGGGTCGACCTGCCAACTCGGACTGTAATCGAGGAATCTCTCGGCATCGCCGGTCGACTCCGCGCCGTAGTAGACAATGTAATAGAACTGACCGGAATCCTTGCCCAGGAGAATTTCGGAATAGCGGTCCATCGATAGCGGGTCGAGATTGTGGGTCCATCCATCCCCTGGAAGCCCGAGCCCAACCATCCACAATCCTATCCAGAGAGCGGTCGCCATCCGGCAGCGTTGGTTCGACTGCCTCCCACACGTTGGCTTCGACATCACGGTCTCCCTAATCTTTTTTTCTTACGGTCGCCGACGGAACGAACACGACGCTTACGAGATTGTGTAGAATAACCTTCTGGAGTCTTTTTTCACGAGATGGACAGACGATCACACAAGAATTC
>CAYTDF010000758.1:0-2920 GCA_964436365.1 uncultured bacterium
TGGGTGGGTCAAACCGGGCGACGGTCAATGGGTCAAACTACCCCGACGACTGACAGTTGGATTGCCGATAACGATTGGAAATAACAAGGTTTATGATAAGAAGGAGATATCCTGCGAAAGTGGCAATACGTCCGGTGTAGCGTTTACATCTTCCCGTCTTTCATTCGCCCGCTGTTTGTTATCAGTACGTTAGGATGTTCTTCCTGACTCCCACCGAGACAATCTGAGCACCCGCACGTGAACGACGCGCACTTTGTCCAGGTTTCAACGGGTGCGCGCGGCTTTTCATTTATCCGCCGCGCCTGGCACGATCGAAATGCGTTGGTTCAGCCGGGGCGAGGTGATGACTTGCGACTCACGGTGATGCCAGTGGACCGTAACACTGTCGAGCCGATCCACGGGGCCGAATCCAAAATGGAGAATCTGCGAGTTTTGGGAGAGATAACCCGAACCTCCATCCACAATCCGCGTCCATTCCAGTGCCCCACTTCGAGCGACAACTCGCACGCCTATAGTCCTTGCGGAAGAAGAGTCGAGTTTGACCTGAAGCCACGTTTCCTGTTTGGACTGGTTCTCCAAAAGAAGGGGCTTCGAATCGATACAATTGACCACGATGTCCATGTCGCCGTCTCGATCGTAGTCAAGTACTGCAGAGCCTCGGCCAGAGATATTCATCACTTCGGGAGGCACCGCCGTCTTGGCCACATCGACAAAACGCTCTCCCTCATTGTGGTAAAGTGAGACTCCCTGACCGTACTTCCTTTTCTTCTTCGAGGCTTCCACCTGCGGATAGACATGACCGTTGACGGTATAGATGTCCAAGAGACCGTCCGCATCAAAATCGCAGAAACCGCCGCTCCAAGTTACGAGCCACCGTGTCGGTCTGAGCAATCCCGTCGGACGGGTCGCATCACTGAGGGTTCCATCGCCATTGCTGAAATACAGCAAGTCAGTCTCCATCTCGTAGGAGGTCATGTGGAGGTCGACGAGGCCGTCATTGTTATAGTCGCCGACGCTCACACCCATGCTTGCACGGCCGCGGCCGTCTTCGTCCAGAGCGGCGGAGGATTGGAAACTGTTGTCGGTGAACGTGCCATCGCCACGGTTAAGAAGAACGTGATTAAACGTACAGTCGTTCGTCACATAAAGATCGAGATCGCCGTCGTTTTCCAGGTCGAGAAAGGCTGAGCCCATGGCCCTGCCTTTCGATACATTGACACCAGCCTTTTCTGACTCGTCTCTGAACTTGCCCGTGCCGTCGTTCATGTACAGAGTGTCGTTCTGGTGTTTGTAAGCCAGCGGACCCATGAGCACCTTCTGTCCGTGGTAATTGCCGCGAAGGTCTCCATCCTTCTCGGGATCGAACTGAAGGTAGTTTCCCACGAAAAGATCCAAGTCACCGTCTCTATCGACATCCGCGAAAGCGGCGGATGCGGCGTAACGATCGTCACCCACACCGGCCCTGTCCGTGATGTCGGAGAACGTACCGTCTCCGTTATTACGATAGAGCGCATTCGTCCCGTAGTTACCGACAAATAGATCCAACCATCCATCGTTATCGATGTCGCCGAAGACCGCGCACATCCCAAAACCCATGTCACCGACCCCGGCGGCATCCGTCACGTCTTCAAACAGACCGCCATTGTTACGAAAGAGGGCGTTCGTGTATTCCGGGTCCGGAAGTTTGTAGTTCGGGCGGCCATTTACGAAGTAAATGTCGTCGTCGCCATCGTTGTCATAGTCCCCTACGGCGACTCCCGACCCCATGGCATCGATGATCCAGTCTTTCTGGGGAGCTCCCAAACGATGCCGGAACCCAGCGAGACCGGCCTCCACGGCCTTGTCCACGAAGCAAAAATTCGGCTCATTGACAGGCAGAGGCTCTTTTTTCTCTTCTGCCAACAAGAGACGGGTGATGCTCGATACGGCCAGGAGAAGCAGCAATCCTCGCATCTGTTCGCTAGTATACTTCTTCATGATTTTCCTACGCCTCCAGTCTGATGAAGAACTGGGAACGCGGATGAGAGTATCCGCTGAAACATCATATACCCGAATAGCCCAAGGATATACCGTATCGGACCTCCTAGAACACCAACAGTTTGTAGACGTCCAGTTTGGGAATAGTGAAGCGGAGCGTGCCGTGAGTCACCGCGACCGAAACCTCCTGGGCGCCCTGGCCCGGTTCATAAACCATGGCCGAATCGCCCACTCCTTCGATCGGCCCCGTCAGACAAACTTCAAGATTCATGACCGGCTCCACCGTCTTGCCGCGGGGATGAGGCAGGAGCGGAACATTATAGTTCACGGCGTGCAGCAGTAGTTTCGCGCCATGATCGGGCTGCGGCCGGTAAGCGGCAAAGCGTACGCCCATGGCCGCACGCGCGTCGGCGAGGCGAATCTTCCTGCCTAGCGCCTTCTCCAGACGAGGGGGCAGTTCATAGGCTTCCAGATACCGATCCATACCGATCATACGATCCAACTCATGGACCAAACCCGCGTGGCCGTAAGGAACATTCATGCTCGACGCGCTGTACGTGGCAAACTGCAATCCTTCTTCGCGGCTCACACGGTGGCGTCCGATCAGTGGTTCTGGCGAATCGGCCATCCAGAATCGACCGTTCCCGTTCATACACAGACCGGATCCGTCGGGACGGGTTTGGGCGCGCAAGTCTGCCCAAGCGGATTCTGGCCGTCGCCGGGCAAGAGCGTCGTGCGTACCGCATTCGCCAACACAGATCAGTATCCCACCCTTCTCTTGATAGGTGCGTAACCGGTCGATCTGAGCGTCCGACAAATACCGGACCGAGGGAACGAGCAAGGCGGCGTATCTCTGAAGGTGGTTGCTCGCGATCTGTTTCTCGCTGACGAGATCGAAGAGTATCTGTTGTGCACACAGGTAGCGGATGAAGCGATAGACCCA
>CAYTDF010000759.1:0-2914 GCA_964436365.1 uncultured bacterium
GGGTTCTGCTTCTGTTGGGGTGCGCCTGGCTTGTCCTTCCCCCGCTCGCGGGCCGGACAACAGGCTGGTTGGCGGAGTGGCGATGGGCAGGCGCGTGGACAGCCGGTGTGCTGGCGGTCTGTGGGCTCGCCGTGGGTGTGACCTGGCTACGGGCCGCGTCGTGGCGCCCGCACGTGCATCTCCAAGCAATGACCTACGCGGAGCCACCCGTGCAGGGCTGGGGTCTGACTCATAGAGGCCTCTCGAATGGCCGGAACGTGCTGCAAGTGGACGGGACGCTGTGGTCCCGTGGGCTGGGGACACACGCTCCGAGCCGTACGGTTTTCGAAGTCGAGGGGCCGACCCGGCTGGTGGGTGCGATCGGTGTCGACGACGAGACATTGGAGCACAAACGAGGCCGTCTGACAGCAACCATTTCGGTCAACGGCGAGACGATGTTCGAGTCGGAATCGCTGGTTTCTTCCGGTAAAGCGCAGTCTTTCTCGATTGATTTGCCTAATATGTTGAATCGACTTGAGTTAGTTACGGATTCGGGCGAAGCGGCCCACGATGACCACGCTGATTGGTTGGGGATGCGGCTCGAACCGGACTCGTTGAAGGGATATCGGTGAGGGAATAATAACCTGATTAGACTTAAGTTATGAATTATGAGGCAAGAAAACTATTGCATAATTGAGTTCAACTAGCTATATTCTCAGGACTCGATTGAACGCGACGGAGTTTTGGAGCGATTCCCAGGATTTTTTTCCGTCAGGACGCTCTGAAAACCGCTCTGGTCCGTCATTTTGTACCCTCATACACGCGGTTGTGGCCGCGTCTCGATTAGCAAAGCGATGCCAAGTCAAATGAAAGATTCCTGCGGGATTGCGAAATTCACCCCGTCTCTTGTCGCCAGTAAACCTTGGACTACTTTTCGACGCTCCTTTCGCGATGCCATCCTGGAGCTCTGCCGAGAAGCTCCGCAGACGTATGGCGGTCTCAAAGAGCCGATCACGAAGATGATCGCGTCATGCTCGGCGAACATTCCCGTCCCCGTCTGCTTCGACGATCAAGCCCAGGAACTGATCCACGGGCTGGGTGAGCAGTTCGCGTCTGTAAAGACCCGCGACGACGGCGGAGGAGTCGACCCCGATCTCGTGGCCCGGGTGGTTCGTCATACCCAAGGGATGGTGGCCAGCCACTTGCTGGACCTTCACTTAGGTTTTCTTCGTGAGATTCTCGATGGGGGCGCAGAGGGCGTTGAACGTCTGTTGGGCGCGCTTCCGAAGGTGGTGGAGATGCCCGTTATCCGCCAACCGGAACAGGCCTTCCGCCGTATCGAAGTCTATTACGAAGTGGGCGCGTTCCTGCATCTCCCGGAACTGCACCTTTCCGTAGCGAAAGTTCGCTCGCGGGCGTCGTCTCGTGCGCGGCGCGGGAACCTTTGGCCGGTCGAGCGAGAGGCGAAGTTCTCGTACCTGGAAGAACTGATCGACGACGGTCAGATGGAGCCGTGTAGCGAAGACGATCTCGTCTTCCTCGTCTCTCAGTCGAGCCTCGACATGCTGCGCAAGAAGGTTGCGCTGCTTCGGGAAGCCTCTGAACAAGTTAGTGCGAACCGATTGAAAGCGAATTTCTCGCGACTGCAAGACCACGTTCGCCGTGTGCAGAAACGAGATGCGGATATGCAGCAACGGCAACAGCTGTTGCGCGAAATGGGCGCTTCGCCGGAGCAGGTCGAGTACATCTCCGCGCGCGCCAGCTACCAGACGATGTCCAACCTGCTGAACCTCGCAGATGGCGAGCTGGCCATCTCGGACCTGATGGGCGGGAAACGGACCATCAAGAAGATTCTTCGCCGTCAGGGGCGTCAGGCCCAGGACAGCAGCCGGATTCTGAAGTTCATGGTGGAAGACGGCGATCTCGATCAGGAAGTCTCGGTGCAGTATCTGCAGAACAACCCCGAAGTCGACCTGGACGAAGTTAAAGAACTCTATTCCTTCCTGCGACACCGGTACGCACAACATTACCGCTCGCACTGGGGTTTTCGTGTCCGTCCCGAACTGCTGAGTAAGGTCCTGCGAATCGGATTTTCCCGGAACAAACTCCGGCGCGAAGCGATGACGGCGCGCGATTTTCTTCACGATCTCCGGCTGGCTGTGATGGAGGACGAGCAGACGGTGATCAATCGCTGCGGGGCGATGGATACCGAACGCCGCCGTTCGGCTTTGGAGCCGTTACGCGAGGTTTTGGACTACGAAACCGATTCGGAAACCAAGAAGCAATTGGTCTTTATCTACGAGCAGTTCTGCTGCATCGGCTTCTGTATCCCCCGGGAACGCCTGAAGCAAATCTGCCTGGATAAGACCGAGATTTTCCCGAATCCGCGGAAAGTTCAAGATGCGTTGGAGATTCTGAACGGTTCTTACCGGGCCATCGGTCAACATGGCGATGCCCTCTGTGTCTCGCCCGATTATCTCTTGATACACAGTTAATCCAGATAGACGCTTTTGTGGCCCGCAGGCGGAAGGGTTTCCTACCGTGTCGGCTATCTGCCTGGCTCTGTGAGGGCGTTCAGTCTATGCTAATTTTATGAGCTCGAATATCCTGGAAGGTGTCCAGAAAGCGTATCACCAGAGCATCTGCCAGGCTGGCGAGATGATGGGGACCATGCTTGGCAAGCCGGTCGACGTTCATGTCCGGCGTATCGAAACCGTCTCTCTTGAATCGCTCTATGAGGGATGATATCTGGAGGTTCTAGGTAGGTACACGTTCTATTGTATTGCAATTGCATTTCAAATGCAATACAATTAAGTGTCTCTGCCCAACTCGAGGCTCAGGAGGAGTTCGAAGTGGCCGGCGTCAGTCCCATGGTCTCGCTAAGGATTCCAGAGGATCACCTGATGGAACTGGACAGGCTCGTGGGATTCGACGG
>CAYTDF010000760.1:0-2905 GCA_964436365.1 uncultured bacterium
TGTATCTCGTTGTGCTCAGTATCATCGGTCAGTTGGTCTCGTGTTCCCTGATCGCCTACGGTTTTGCGCGGCTGCGCTGGCCGGGGCGGGACGCGGTCTTCTTGGTTTTGTTGGCCACGATGATGCTCCCACCGCAGGTCACCACGATTCCCGTGTTCTTGGTGTTCAAGTCCGTGGGATGGTACAACTCACTCAAACCGATCTGGGTCCCCGCGTTCTTCGGCGCGCCGTTCTTTGTTTTCCTTCTTCGACAGTTTTTCCTAGGGATTCCCCGAGACCTAGAAGAGGCCGCGCATATCGACGGGTGCGGACATTTCCGAACGTTCGCGACGATCATGTTGCCGTTGATCCGCCCCGCGTTGGCGGCAATCGCCATCTTTCAATTCATGAATACCTGGAATGATTTCTTTGGACCCTTGATCTACACGAACGACATGGAGCTCGCCCCACTTCCCTTGGGGCTCTTCATCTTCCGATCCAGCACGTTGGGGCAGGATTATGGAATGTTGATGGCCGCCACTACCGTGATGACCCTACCGGTCATTGCGCTCTTCTTCTTTGCGCAACGTTACTTCATTCAGGGAATCACGCTGACGGGATTAAAGGGATAGACCACTTCCAACGGCAGCGACGTGCGGCGGGGTGGAGAGACGATCGACGGAGCCGATAATGAGTAGCCAGAAGGACGAGCCACGGCATCATAGCAGCAAGCATGTCGATCGCGGGACACCGCACGAGATGAGCGAAACCGAGCTCGCGCAACGCGGTCTCCAAAAGCACCGGGAGTTCCATCAGGACGCCGAACGAGAGACCCGAGAAGCGTTCAAGGACCTGCTTCCTCTTTCCAGCGAAGAGCTGGCCCAGCCCGAAAACATCGAGCGGACCCAGGAGATTATCTCCAAGGTTACCGAGCGTCTTCGACCACACCGCCAAGCGTTCAGTGTGCTAAGCAACGGTCTGACCGATCGCGCCATGCGCAACACGGGGCAGATGTTCAACGAGTTCCATGACCGAATCGAAGAATATCGGAAACGGCTGCACGCCTACCGGACGACGATACCCAAAGCAATCCTGGCGTTGGAGGAAAGAAAGAAGTTGGGAGGGTTGCGAGGCGCCGACCTGGTTCAGATCAATACGCAGGTCGCTCAGTTGCATAAGATCGTCCCCGGCCTGGAAAAACGAATTGCCAAGGCGGAGGCAGAGCAAAACGAACAGATCGAGAGTTTCTCGGCCAACGCCATGAATACGTCGATCTTCCGTATCAAACTGGCGAGGATTCTCGGGGAGCTTTCCATTTCGCTCAAGGAAGGCGCCACAGAGGCCGCCACGGTACTCGTGTGTACTTCGGAAATTCTATTCTCGACGCAAAAGGAACCGTACAAACTGAATATCAGTCTCGCGGAAGGTACGACGGAACTCGTCGAGCGCTAACCGGAGGAGGATTTCTCATTCTGGTCGCAACCCCGCCGTATTCGCGAGGCACAGATGCACCTGCGCATCGACGAGCGTCTCCACGGCAAGAAGATCCAACGCGCCCCGGACGACATCGTCGAGTGAGAAAGAGAAACCGCCCCGGCCGGGGCGATTATGCCCATGCCGAGGCGGCTGGTATTCGTCGAGGAGAGATAGCCCGTCTTACGCCGGGACGAGTCCTTCCTGAACCAAGACTTCGGCGATTTGAACGGCGTTCAGCGCCGCGCCCTTCCAGAGGTTGTCGGAAACCACCCAGAAGACCAGACCGTTTTCGTAGTCGTGGTCCTTACGGAGGCGACCGACGAAGGTCTCTTCGCGGTCCTCGCAGTCGGTCTGCAACGGATACTTGTTATTCTTGGGATCGTCGACCACGACCAGACCGGGGAATTCGCTCCAGGCCTGGCGAACCTTCTCCACGGGAACCGGTTCTTGGGTCTCGATATAGACCGACTCGGCATGCCCGCGAAGAACGGGGACGCGCACCGTCGTGGCATTCACTTTAATGCTCTCCGACTCCATAATCTTGCGCGTCTCTTTCATCATCTTGATCTCCTCGAACGTGAAACCGTCGTCCTGGAAACTGTCGATGTGCGGCAAGCAGTTGAAAGCGATCTGATGGGGGAACTGAGACGGTTCCGGCATCGTTTCGCCTTGGGCCCACGCCTTCGTTTGGAGTATGAGTTCCTCCATGGCGAGTGCACCCTTGCCGGATGTGGATTGATACGTCGACACGACGATGCGTTCGAGCGGGGAAATCCGGTGAATCGGTTCCAGCGCCAAGACCATCTGAATGGTCGAGCAGTTCGGGTTCGCGATAATACCCTTGTGGTCCTTGATCCGCCGAGCGTTGATTTCCGGAACGACGAGTGGCACGTCGGGGTCCATCCGGAACGCGGATGTATTATCGACCACAACCGCACCCGCTTTCGCGGCGCCCGGAGCGTACCACTTGGATGTGGAGCCGCCTGCCGAGGAGAGAACGATCTCACCCTTTTCGAACGATTCGGGGCTCAATTCTTCCACTTCGACTTCCGTGCCACGGAACGGAAATTTCTTACCCTTGGAGCGCGCGGACGCCAGAAAACGCATTCTCGCGATCGGGAAATCACGATCCTCCAAGATCGAACGAAACTGCTGACCGACCGCACCGGTCGCTCCCGCGATGGCTACATTTGCACCAGACATATTGACTACCTCACAATCGAATGACGGTGTCGTTGGCCGAGACGCCACTGCGCCCCGGCCGCGCACCTTTCTGTTTTATTTTTTTACGCCATAAGCAACTTCACAATCGCTTTCTGCGCGTGTAGACGATTTTCCGCTTGCTCGAAGACGATGGAGCGATCCGATTCGATCACCGCGTTGGTGACCTCTTCACCGCGCCGTGCCGGCAAGCAATGCATGATGTAGGGATTCGCCCCGGCGGATTCGA
>CAYTDF010000761.1:0-2902 GCA_964436365.1 uncultured bacterium
ACTTCCGAATCGCACCTCCTGGGGGAGAATCGAAAGCCCAAATGGGAAATCCAGGTTTATTGGCATGACCGTCCTCCAGATGTTGATCGCACCGATCGTGGAGATGTGGGCGGCGCGGTGCGTGGCGGGCGAGCGCGAAGGTGACACCTGGGACCTCCTCGTGGCCGCGCCGGTACGTCCCTTGCGCTTGATGTTGGAGAAACTAACCGGTCATATCGCCGCGCTCTTGTTGCTCCTCGCGGGCTTGATTCCGTTCCTGGCGCTCTGTTTTCTGCTTGGTGGTGTCGGGCCTGACGAATGGATCGGCGCGTATGTGATGATCGGCGTCTTTACCGCTGTCTGCGCGGTACTTGGTTTCGCCTGCTCGGCTTGGTTCGATCGGGTCGCCCCAGCGTTACGGGCCTACTCCGGGATGCTGTTTCTCATCTTCGTCATCTTTCCTATAGCCGTTGCGATACTCTACGCCTGGGCCATCGACGAGCATTGGATCGACCGCAGGTTCGGGGAAGAGTGGGTTATCCGTATCTGTGCTTTGAGCCCGATCTGGGCAATGGGGCTGCATTTCTCGGAAGGTGCGTTTCCCGGCGGTATGTCGCTGCTGAGCGCAGAACAACCCGCGTGGTTTCTCACAATCTGGAGTCGGCCTTGGGCGATCAACGGCATCTTCTCCATACTTTTGATCCTTCTGCTGCTTCGTGTGACCCACGCTCGTCTGCATCGCACCTGGTACGGCATGGGTGGAACTCGCGTCAAGAATCGCACGACCGGCCCGCGCGCCGCCGGCTCCTTCAGAAGTTTCATCCCCCGCTACGCCAATCCCGTCGCTTGCCACGAGCGTTTGGCGAATGAGCGGCGGTTTTTCGGGAGAACACCCGTGCGCCTTTCCCTGGCGGGCTTGGGCGGTGCGGCCATGGCCTTGCCGTTTGTGAAGCTCTTTCAACAGGACCCGGACGCATGCTGGACTCTCTTCACCTACATTCTCTTCTTCTGGGGAACGCTCATCGCCTCCAGTTCCACCTCCAGCGCGATTGCGGGTGAGCGATCGCGGAACACCTGGGAAATGCTCTCCGCCACGCTGCTTTCGGCCAAGACCATTCTCCGCGGAAAACTCACCGCCTCGGCACACCGGTGTGTGGAGACGACTGCCATATTCGCCTTCTTCTTTTTTGTCGTCATGCTTGCGTGTTCGATGACGGGCCATAGTCATACTCGGTTTTGGAACGACCGCCCTTCCTTGGTGGCGTACATCGTACTCGTTTCTGGAACCTGGGTGCTGCAGCTCACGGCCGGGCTTTACTTCTCGGTCACGTCCCCCAATGTGATGAAGGCGCAGAGCAAAACTTACTTTGTCGTTATGGCGCATCTGTTTCTGGGGCTCGTGCTTCTGCTCGTGGGTGTACTCGCACACGAGTTCTTCCGTATCCCCCTCTTTCGAAACGAAAACGCCATATCCTCGCGCGTCTTTTTCAGTCTTTCGCCGATCACGCTCATGGCCGATCACGGCTCCAAATTCGGCGCGTGGTCGACATTTGGGGCTTGGATTGAAACTATCCACGGAGTCATTCTGCTCGCGCTGAGTGCCGGTATACTTATTGTTGCGAACGATCGGTTGAGGTCGCAGATGGACGCTTCCCGCAGTTACTTAGCGCGCCCGTGGTTCGCGAGGGGCAAACTGCTGCCTACCGTACACAAACGAGAAGAAGGTGTGACCCATGTCTGAGAATCCAACCGTTGCCACCGCTCCCGAATCGACAGCGGTTCCCCCAGGACAGGAGCCGTTGCTGACGCCGGAGTTCATCAGTCAACTCGAACGCCTGAAACTTATGTCCAAGAAGGTTTTTCTGGGACGCTTGAAGGGCGAGCGGCGTAGCCGGAAACGGGGCGTCTCCATCGAGTTCGCCGATTACAGAGACTACGCCAAGGGCGACGATCTGCGGTTTTTGGACTGGAATATCTACGGCCGTCTCAACCGTCTCTTCACCAAGCTTTTCCATGAGGAGGAGGATCTCTCGATCTACCTGCTTGTGGATGCCAGCGGCTCGATGAACACCGGCGACCCCAGCAAGTTCTTGTTCGCTCGGCGCATGGCCGCCGCGCTGGCCCACATTGGGTTGGTCGGGCTCGACCGCGTGGCTATCGGCGCGGCCGGTGGGGATGACTTTTACTGGCACCGGCCTCAGCGCGGACGGGGGCAGCTGCCCAAGGTGATCCGCTTCCTCGAAACCCTCCCGGGGGTGGGCTCCACTCAACTGGAAGCCGCCGCCAAGCAGCTGGCGATCCGGCAATCGCGCGGCGGGATCGCTGTTCTTCTGTCGGATCTGTTCGACCCCGAGGGTTATGCGGACGCGCTCAAGACTTTGCTGCAAGGTGGAAACGACGTCTTCGTGATTCATGTCCTCTCGCCGCAGGAACGGCGACCCGAACTGATGGGGGCGTTACGCCTGATGGATGTCGAGACCGACGAGCGGGTCGAACTCAGTGTCACGCCCGAACTGGTTGACTCCTACCGGAAACGGCTTCTGGCGTTCTGCACCGAAGCGGAGGGCGAGTGCACCAAACGCGGCGCGCACTACCTGCAAGCCGTTTCCGACGACGATGTCGGCCGTGTGATCGCCGATTCGCTCAAACGCATGGGCATGATTACTTGACTTGTGATCGGACGGAACGAAAGAGTGACCGGAAAGGAACGTTATCGTGAGCTTTGACCAACCCTGGGGCCTGTTTTTCTCACTGCTTCTACCGGCCATTATTATTCTCTATCTGCTCAAACTGAAACGGATCGACAAACCTATCTCCAGCATTCTGCTTTGGCGGAGAAGTCTTCAGGACCTCAAAGCCAACACGCCGTTCCAGAAGCTGCGCCGCAACCTACTTCTGTTTCTGCAACTTCTCGCAACGGCGA
>CAYTDF010000762.1:0-522 GCA_964436365.1 uncultured bacterium
CTAACTCTCGAACGGCTTCCAATGTCGCCTCACCGTCTTTCGCGGTGCCGACAACCGTGTAATCCAGCTTCTTCAGCATCGCTTCAATCACGATTGCGCTCGCTGGGTCGTCTTCGGCGATTAAGACGTGGATATTCTTTTTGGGTTTCATGAGTTGGAGCCTGTTTGTTGAATCTGCCTGTGCCGTTGCGGGGCGATGGGAGTTCCGGCCGGTTGCGGGTGAGTTCACCCGAACTTCACTATTGGTGATAATCGCCCATTTCTCGCTCGATGGCAAGGAGGAATGAAGAACGCGGCATGTCCCACAGCATGTCGGCTTGTCTGATGTGATGAGCCCGATGAGATCGAACGCTTATGGGATTGGCGAGCCCGTGAAGGGGCTCTCAATGCGCGGATAACCTCACAGATGAAGACTCGGCAATGAGTTACAATGGTGGTATCCTCGTATTTGGATGCGGGGATGCACAGAGCGTCTTTTGAGAGTATTGTCCGCCGGAAGAAATGATTGGGCGCACAAAGTGC
>CAYTDF010000762.1:532-2901 GCA_964436365.1 uncultured bacterium
AATCGGACACAACTCTTGGGAGATACAATAAGCCTAGAATGGCCACGGCGTGGGTTCCGTGACGCCCGGTGAGCACTGGGGGGAGGCCGCGCGAACAAGGGGACGCCGCGTTAACAAGGGGACGCTAGTGGGCATGCGATTACGATGTTTGATCGTTGATGGCGAGTCGGTTACCCGAAGTCTGTTATGGTCTGTCGTGCGGAACACGCGTCACTTGGACCTACGGCATATGACCTCGTATACCGAAGCCATGTCGGCGTTGAAATCGCAGTTCCCCCACTTACTGCTACTGCGTTGTTGCGACGAGATCATCGGGGGAGAGCGAGTCCTCAAGATGCTCCAGCGCACTAAGATGAGTGTCGCCACGGTCGCGTTGCTCGACAGTCCCAATCCAGAGCAGATCAAGACGTTGGTGGGAACCTATGACGTGTTAGACGTTCTCATGGACAACGCCGAGGTCGATCGGATTCAGAAAGCTCTGCGTGAAGTGACAGACGCCGTGGCGAAAGAAAGTGACCAGCGCTCTTACTACCGCGGCTTTTTCGGGTTTGTCGGATCGATCCCTTCGTTTCGCGAACGCAAGGTCTTGGCTTCGGCCGGGATCGGCTTCATCCAGAATCGCTCGCTACGTTTGGCGATCGAGTATTGGCGGAAGAACCCGAGTTCGCAAATGGTCGCGTTGTGCTTGAACGCCCACGAAACCTTCACCTCGAGGCCCGACGATTTCTGTGAAGCGTGGGCGGATTCTGTGAAGCGTGGGCGGATTTCGACATCTTACCCTGGCAGATCGGCATGTTCGAGGCCGAACATCATTATCTCAAGTATTGGGAGGCTCCGATTCGGGCGGGATTGATGCCTGCGGCGATTCCCACTTTGGTTCGGTATGGAACCGACGACATGACTCTCATCGCACCCGACGAACAACAACGCATTCTGGTCAAAATGCAGAAGATGAAGAAAGACGGTGAACTGGAAGCGGCTCTCAGTTCCATGGGCATGACATTCCGGCCCGATGGCGAAACCCCTGAAGACACGGGCTTTGAAGCCTTCATTGAGAAACTCGAAGAGCGGATGAAGATCGTAGACCAACGCTATCCGCGTCTGACACGGCCTCCGACCGAGACCGGTTACGAAGATTTCGTTCCCGACACGGCCGGGCCGCACAAAGACGAGCACCATCGAATGGCGTATGCTCAGAAACACCGTGGACGGTAGTGACTGCTTAGGACGGTGAGGAGGTCGGGTGGGGAAGGATGGGCCCAGCAGGGATCGAACCTGCCACCGATCGGTTATGAGCCGAGCGCTCTACCAACTGAGCTATGGGCCCTTGTGGGACAGATTCAGTCATCTGCGCCGCGGGTACAATACCACACCCGCGCGCTGAAACCACGTTGCACGCCTCGTTTGCGTCAGGCGGGGGAACTCTCCCGATTGGACAGGACTCTCGGAAGAAACCTTACGAATCCTCGAAACGCCGTACGCCGTCGGTGTGTACGAGCACGTCGTCGCTTTCGACGCCGATGTCCGAATACAGCCACGACGAAAGGTATCGCTCGGAGCAGGAGGGGATGATGGTGACGATCGTCTTGCCTTGGCTTACGGGACGTTTCGCCACCTGCAGCGCCGCCCAGCACGCCGCACCGGAACTGATGCCGATGGGAATACCCTCCATGCGGCAGATCTGCGTGTTAATGTCGCGCGCGTCCTCTTCCGTCACCGCGATGACTTCGTCGATCTCTTCCTTGTCCAGGACTCCTGGGATGAATCCCGCCCCGATTCCTTGAATCTTGTGCGGTCCCGGTGCTTTCCCGGCGAGCACTTGCGAGCCGTGCGGCTCTACCGCGATGGCCTTGAAACCCGGTTTGCGCTTCTTGATGTTCTGTGAGATTCCCGTCAACGTGCCACCCGTGCCGATTCCGGCCACCAGGATGTCCACTTGACCGTCCGTATCGTCCCAAATCTCTTCCGCCGTTATCTTGCGATGGACCTCGGGGTTCGCTGGATTCTCAAACTGCTGGGGAATCACGGATCCGGGAATCGCCTCGCACAGTTCTGTGGCTTTGGAGATGGCCCCCGGCATGCCTAACGCTCCTTGGGTCAAGACAAGCTCCGCACCGAGAATCTTGAGCAGTTTCCGCCGCTCGGTGCTCATCGATTCCGGCATTGTCAGGATCATCCGGTAGCCTTTGGCCGCCGCAACGAAGGCCAGAGCGATCCCGGTATTGCCGCTCGTGGGCTCGATGATCGTTGTTTCACCGGGCTTGATCTTCCCCTCAGCCTCGAGAGTTTCGATCATAGCCAGACCGATTCGATCTTTGACTGACCCCAGGGGGTTGAAGAACTCCAGTTTCAGATAGATATCCGCCAGA
>CAYTDF010000763.1:0-2891 GCA_964436365.1 uncultured bacterium
ATACCGATAATGGCAACGACGATGAGTAGTTCGATAAGAGTGAATCCACGTGTGTGGTTTATCATGAGGACTCCAGACGTTCGCTCGGCGCTATTTGCAATGGCGTGACAGATTCATTTCGTCTCGGCAAGGTACTTTCCAAAGAACGTATCCAGCCGGTATCGGCAGCGGTCGTTGACGACTTGGGCGAGATCCATGGTGTGTGGCCAGCCCTCGAAACGGTCGTAGACAACCGGTATGCCGAGTTCCTTGAGTTTGGCCGCCAAACGATCGGCTTGGGAAATTGGCACAAGGGAATCGATGGTACCGTGCAGAATCAGCGTGGGAGGATCGTCCGGGGTGAGGTGAGTGAGTGGCGAGGCCTGGGCGTATCGCTCCGGCACTTCATCGTACATCTTGCCGTCCATGAACTTGTGCAAAGAACCCTTGGTGCGGGCGTAGGGCGTGGTGAGATCCATCGGCCCGTAGAAGTTGGCCACAGCCTACACGGCGCTGCTGACACCCGTGTGACCGCCGTCGCCTTCGAGTTCGGGGACGTCGGCCGAATAGCCAAGCATCATGGCTAAGTGCCCGCCCGCCGACCCACCGGAAACGCCGATGCGATCGGGATCGATGTTGTAACGGGCGGCGTTGGCTCGCATCCACCGGACCGCGCACTTTGCGTCGCTGACCGCGGCGGGGAAGGGCGCTTCACTCGACAGACGATAGGTAATGGTCGCGGTGACGTACCCCTTGTTGGCGTAGTCAACCGTGTAGAACTTCATGTCCCCACGCTTGCCCTGTTCCCAGCCGCCTCCGTGAATGAAGACCACACCCGGTACGGGTTTTTCCGTAGGCTTGGGAAGATAGAGGTCCAGGTTCAGGGCTCTCGCGCCCACTTTTCCGTATTCGATGTTCTTGATCTCGGTCACCGTTTCGGGGATCGTCACATTCGCCGCATTAATGAGTTTTACTTGGCCTGTGAGGATGGCGGTTTTGAGCGTGTCCTCGGACTCGAATCCTTTGGGGATCGGCGGCGCGTCCTTGGGATCCTCCGCAGACAGGAGCGGGCGTACCCAGAGTGATCCGATAGCGAGCAGCAAGAGAGGTAAGCGTGAAGTCTTGTGGGTCATGGAAACCTCCTGAGTCTTGTGAGAACGATACAAGGAGACGTTCGCAGGGGCCAGTTGGTTCGTCGGTTCGTGGGATACACAGGAACGTCCTTTGGCCGCTCTGTAATTGTGCGTGAATGGCTATTGTCACGCAAGAGCTACGGGACTTCCCCAATGGGAACGTTGGTTTGCGCTCTGTCGATTGCGCCTTGCGGTGTGGCTTGCTGCAGTTAGAATGGTGTAGACGATTTCAGTGGTTGAGTCTAAGAGTTTCACTCGTGGAGGAGCGTATGAACCGTAACTGTGTGACTTTGTTCTTATTGATCGCGTCCGTCGGGACGGGATTTGGTGAATCTTTTCCGTTGGGCAAGGATGGAGCGATCGGGGTTTGGACCCTGGCGGGTCCCTTGCCGTACGACGCCGTGGATCCCGATGCAGAGAAGCCCGGTGGCTACTATTGTGATTTTCTGAAGGCTTCCGGCGGCGAGCCGGGAATCGCTCCGAGCGAGGGCGACCGGATTGAAATCGATGGGCGGTCCCCCGTTCTCTGGAAGAACGCTCTAAGCGATCCGCACGGGGTTCTCGATTTCTGTGTCTGTTTCGAGGTCGGAGGAGCGGTCCAGGGCATCGGCTATGCGTACTGTGAACTGGAATCGGACAGAGAGCAAAACGTCTTGCTTATGGTACGGAGCAATGACGGGTGCCGGGCGTGGCTGAACGGAGAACGAATCCTGGATAGGAAAGTTCCCCGCACCCTGGATATGGGCGCGGACCATGTTCCGGTGACGTTGCAGAAGGGTACCAACCGCTTACTCTGCAAAGTCGATCAGCTGGGAGGCGCGTGGGGACTCGCGGTACGTGTATCACGTGTGGGTGGCGCGGCGGGTGCGGCACAGGGCCTTCCGCTTGCGCGTGCAGGTGCACTGACAGGCATACAAACCGTCACGAGGAGCTCGCAGAAGCTCGCGGGGAACATCATCTCGGCCAACATCAGCGCGCTTCCTTTGGTTCTGAAGACGCCTGAGGGAGAGCGCCAGGTCCTCACCGCTGAAATTGTCTCCGGCGGGCTGGAGGGCGTTGTGTGTCAGATCACCTCTCCAGGGTGGAAGGAGCCGCGAGTCTTCGAAATCGGCGACCTCCCGTTCGGCACGCAGAGGATCGATCTCAACGTTCCTCCCGTCACCGAGGATACACGCGTCGATGTCGCGTTGCGGTCTTCCAGCGATGAGAAGACGTGGCAGGATGTTCTTGTGCCCAAGCCGCGCCGGTGGACCGTCTACCTGGTGCAGCAAGTTCATACGGACATCGGGTATACCCGTCCCCAAACGGAGATTCTGCCGGAACACCTGCGCTATATCGATTACGCATTGGACTACTGCGATCTCACCGACGACCACCCTGACGACTCGAAGTTTCGCTGGACTTGCGAGATTTCATGGTCTGTGCGGGAGTACCTCAAACGCCGACCGTCGGAGCAGATCGAGCGTCTGAAGAAACGGATCGAAGAAGGTCGGATTGAAATCTGCGGGATGTTTCTGAATATGGCGGAGATTGCGGATGAAGCGTCGCTGGCGGCGTCGCTGCAATCCCTTCGGGAATTCAAAGACGATTACGGTATTCCCGTGCGGAGTACGATGCAGAACGATGTGAACGGTGCGGCGTGGTGCTTGCCCGACTATTTTTCGAGTATAGGCATCCGCTATCTGTCGATGGGAATCAACAAGACTCGTTCGCTGCTGCCGTTCGACGTGCCGACGCCTTTCTGGTGGGAGTCGCCCTCCGGCAAGCGCGTGCTGGCGC
>CAYTDF010000764.1:0-2878 GCA_964436365.1 uncultured bacterium
TAATCTCCCGTATGGGTAAACTAAAAGCCGAGACTTTGTCTCGGCTTTTTTTTTGCTCTTTGTCTGTGTACATTGCTATAACCGTGCTTATATTTTAATTGATCGCAGGTATTGCCTTTGGGATACCATCGGTCGTTGTATAACTCGCTTATAAGAAAAGGAGAAAATAATGAGTACAGCAGCTATAACATATAGACATAATTTTCCGAGCCTGCTCGGCCGCTCCGTAGTTGATGAAATTTTTGGAGCTTTTTTGAATGACATGCCCACCGCGGTTCGTCAATCGACGTCCGGCTACCCAGTAGCAGACATCTTTCGTAATGAGGACGGTTCAACATCGATACAATTTGCATTGGCCGGTTTCGCTAAGAAAGAAATTAACGTCGAGGTAAAGCCAGAAAAGCGTAGCATCACCATCTCAGGTGAAGCGGCAGAGACTATCGATGGTGCACCTACTCGTCGTATCGCAAAGCGAGCGTTTACAATATATCGAGAAGTAACCTTGTTGAATGGGACGAGCCATTCACCACTTACGGCTATCTCGATTGCGCCATCATACAAAATATCGTAGACCGCCCCGACTTGGATGTCTTCCGCTTCTAGCCAGTGTTTATTCGCTTTTTCGTTATGTAAGAATATTCGAGGCAGATCTTCATACACAGCAATAATGACAGCAGGCGGACCACAGTATGTGTCTTCATTAATTGCAGATGCCAGCCACACCAGATCACCAACCCTAAATTCCATTGACTTAAATATCGTAAATTAAAATTAAAAACCTTCTGATAATCGTGCAAAAAGTGTAAGGAAAATGATATAATATAATTGATGGTGGGGAATTATCTACACCAAGACTCTTGGAGATTTTATGGACCCCGTTAAATGGAACAAAGGCGGTCGTTGGGACTACAACGACGAAGGATATTACTGGAGCTACTGCTCCCGATGCAATGGCAAGACTGAACATGAGTCAGGAAGCTGTGTGTCCTGTGATAACCGGCGCCTCGCGCGACAGAGTGGACCCCGATCGGTAACTGTCGGTGATTACACTGTCAAGATTTACCCCAACGGTGCAAAGTACTGCTCTTGCAAGGGCTTCAAGTTCCGTAAGAAGTGCAAGCACACTGCGATGGCAGCATGAAAGCAGGTAGTCTAGTCAAGTGGAAGAAAGAGGCAACCATCATGGCAACTGTCAGAGGGTCGGGAACTGGTGTCGTCATTTCAATCGCTTGGACTGGGTCCAATGTGTGGGTCAAGTGGCCCGATCTTGAAGGACTTCAGCTTTGTGTAGCGCGAGCACTGGAAATAGTATGATGAAAATCGGTGACATGGTAAAAAATCTAAACTCGGAATCAAGGATGCCTGGTGTTGTTGTGGACTTTGAGTTGCGAAGAGCAGGCGGCGGATTTTACTCTGTAAGGATGCCTGTAGTGCTCTGGTCAGATGGCAGATGCAGTCCGATCATGCCAGACATGGTGGAGGTGGCCCGATGAAAATTGTTGAAAAAGCTAGAGAATTTGCTACTCAGGCCCATGAGGGCCAGGTAAGGAAATACACTGGTATGCCTTACATCGTTCACCCCATTGAGGTGATGGAGATCGTATGCACAGTAGAGCATGATGATGCGATGCTGGCCGCTGCACTTCTTCACGACGTGGTGGAAGATACTGATCACACGATCGATGATATTCGCGCAGGGTTTGGGGATGACATCGCTGCCCTTGTTTCCGACTTGACTGACGTCAGCAAGCTGGAAGATGGTAATCGTCGAGTGCGTAAGGCCAAAGACCGTGCTCACTCTGGCGCTGCTTCTGGTAGAGCACAGACTGTAAAGTTGGCCGATCTTATCAGCAACTCGATGGACATCGTTAAGCATGACCCTACATTTGCAAAACTCTACATACAAGAAAAACTTTTGCTTTTGGGAGTGCTAACTCGTGGAAACCAAATTCTTTTGGCTCGAGCTCTGAGACTCACGGCGGATTATTATGAAGATCGGTGACTTGGTGAAGAACCTAAATTCTGAGTCTCGAATAACAGGTCTCGTGATTGGATGGTCAGACCACCAACGCGAAGATCAGCAACGAAGGCGCCGGCGAGATCCAGTCGTAATGTGGGAGGATGGTCGGACAAATTGGATTGTGCGCCATCGAGCGGAGGTGGTCAATGAAAATCGGTGACATTGTAGAGTGCGTTAGTTACGGTGCTGCGATCATTCTTGGACCGTGCCAAATTCCACGAGGCGTTCCAGAAGAAGCGCTAGAATTGTTTTTGGCTAATCCTGAAAAATGGCCGACAGAAGAGGGCTGGACAGTCCAGCTTCTCGAAAGTGGAGGGCGAGTGCTGTCTGTTCACAAACACATGCTCAAGGAAATATAATGGAAGTTGGTGATTACGTAGCTAAAATTACCAATGAGTGGCAGAAGCATAATCGCTGGATGGAATTTCCAGACGAAAAGCCTACGCCGCTTGGGGTAATTGTAAGTGAAGGAAACCACCACCCCGCTAACGGCGCAAGTTGGCGCGTACTTTTGGCTGACTCTACCATTTCAGATGTTAGTGAAAGCCACCTGGAGGTGCTTGGATGAAAGTCGGTGATTTGGTAAAAGCAGATTCATGGTTAGAGAATATCGGCGGAAAGCTAGGAGTGATTATCTTTGTACAAGATATAGAATACTGCGCCTCAGCTCAAGTATTGTTCGACGCCGGTGTGACTCTTATACGACTCGATAATTTAAGGCTAGCATATGATATACAGATGGATTAACGTGAGATTGCTGGAGGTAATGGCATGAGTGTAATTGGAAGAGTTGGTATAAAGGGCATTAATAAGAAAGAAGAGTGTATTGTTACGTTTCGAAAAGAAGAAGATAAAACA
>CAYTDF010000765.1:0-2864 GCA_964436365.1 uncultured bacterium
CGAGCGACGTACCGGATGGGTGTTTGCCGCGGACAGTGTTCAAGAAACCTGCCGGGATTTTGGCAAGAGTTCGGGAATTAGCTAAACCCCTGCCCCATAATGGTCGATGAAATCTATAACGCATTTGGTGTCTCACGGGATAGGCCGACGGCAATGGAGAGCACGCCTGAGGCTGGCAACACGCATCGCAGCAACCAAAGACGCCAGACGCCTGAGGTCCAGATGGCACGGCATAGACTAGATGTGGGAGGCATTGGCCCCTCCCGGCAAGGCGTGAGTCGTCGCGCCCGGTACAAGATCGACGCGGATCCCGCACGGAACGCTCAGGTCTTGGTCATCGACGGCGACGTCATGCTCGAAACACTCAGCAGCTTGGAATACATGATGGGGCAGATCACCCGCCCTCTGGTGGTGATCGACTTCACCAATTCCACCATGCTCAGCGGCGCGGCGATCGGCACCCTCAAGCGAGCGGTCTCCGAATGGGGCAAAGAGGAACGCGACGTCCGCATTGTGGGCGAAGAGGGCCCGGTGCTGAAGATCCTCCACACCAGTGGGGTCGCCGAGATGGTTCGGTTGTACTCCACCCGCCGGTCCGCGTTACGGGGAGGGCAGACAAAGGCTTCCGCGGCGGATGTCATCGTAATCGATTCCAAGGAAGCGGTCACCGCATTAGAGCGCCAATCGGTCGAAGTCATTGCGGCCACGGCCGAAACCATGGACCGGTACAAGAACATCGCACCGGCTTTACTTCTGGATCTAGCCACACTCGAGAAAATGGGGGAGTTCCGGCCCACATTGGAGCGCCTCGCGGCCGAGTGGCACGTATTGCTCGTCGGCTCGGGGGAGCGTAAGGATGTGGCGGACGTCTGTGCGGTGATCTTAGGAGTGGAGTACATTCCCGAACCGGTCATCGTGACCGACCTGGTGCAAGCGATCCGAGCGTGCGATGTTGTAGAACCACAGCACGAGGCCTGAAACGTCTAACGGATTTCGGTCGCAGGTGGGCTGTGGCGACACCCCAGGTGACCGGAGCTCCGGATTGATGAAAAAGAGATTTCTACTCCTAATTCCACTTCTGGTAAGCGTTTCGCTCGCCGCGCAGGCGCATCTCAACAGTTTCTCGTTTCTTAGCATCGATGTCGACGAGAGCGAAATCAAAGTCGATCTCATGATGACCCAGCGGACCACGCTCGAGCTCTTCGCGCTGGACACCAACTACGACACGGCCCTACAGCAAGACGAACTCGACGCCGCGTGGGAGGTCTTGTATTACTACATCGATAACAAAATAAAGGTCCTTTCCGGGTCTCCGGATGGGGGGCTAACCGGGTATCGGCAGTTGAAACCGGAAATCCTGAGCATCGCCTACGTCACCGACAAATACGACGCCTATGTCCGGGTGGTCATGCGCTACAAACGCCGCGACCCGAAGTCGGCTCTCCAAATCGTCAACAACATCTCCGAGGAGACCGATCCATACCACCGCAGTTTGGCCCAGCTCACAACCGCCAAGGGAAACGCGGCTTACGTCTTCACACGGTACAACTATCTCGAAATAAAATCCGACGGTTCCAACAACGGCCGACCGGCCGGTGACGACAACAGCGCCAGGGGCTTCCCTCCCTCGCCGGTCGTCCCGGAGATCATCCGCAGCGTCACCGGAGCGGAGGTCATCTTCGATGTCAGCCCCACCGTCGAGGGCTGGCAGCGCAGACCCGAGTTGATGAATGCCGACGGTCTCGGCGAGGCATCGACCGCACCCAAGAACCGCTAGGAGTCTCTCAGAAGCTTTCCTTCAGCGCGCACGAAGTGCCCGCGAGATTTGAGCGCTCTGCGTTCTCCAATCGGTAAGAACCTGCTGGGGGCACATGAAATGTCCTTCACCGGCGATACACCATAGCCCGGGTTCACAAGACTTCCCCTTTTTCTGTGGGTACGATTTTTGGATACAACTTGAATCGAACCCAGGGGGGCATCACGTTGGGTGTTTTTGGCGCAAAAGTCGGCATTCTACAGGGCAGAAACGGACTGATTCTCGGTGTTGCGAATGAGAAATCAATCGCATGGGGCATCGCCCAAGCCGCCTACCGCGAGGGTGCCGCGCTCGGATTCAACTATCTCAACGAGGCCCTAGAGAAGCGGGTCAGGCCTCTGGCGGAATCTGTCTCGTCTCGCCTGGTCGAGCCGCTGGACATCGCCGATGACAAGCAGGTCGATCGCTTTTTCGACAAAGTCGAGAAGACATGGGGCCACCTCGATTTCATCGTCCATTCCGTGGCTTACGCCAACAAGAACGCCCTCTCGGAACGCTTTCTCCACACCTCCCGGGCCGATTTCCAGCAGGCCTTGGACATTTCCTGCTACTCGTTCATCTCGGTGGCCCAACGGGCTGTACCGCTCATGAGCCCCGGTTCCAGCCTGCTCACGCTATCCTATCTCGGCGCGGTGCGGGCGGTCCCCAACTACAACGTAATGGGTGTCGCCAAGGCGGCTCTCGAAGCCACCACCCGCTACTTGGCGGCCGATCTCGGTGCCAACGGCATCCGGGTCAACGCCCTCTCCGCCGGGCCGATCCGCACCTTGGCGGCCTCGGGCATCGGCGGCTTCACCAAACTTCTGAGACAGAACGCACGCGGCACAGCCCTCCAGCGCAATATCGACCGGCACGAGGTCGGGAACAGCGCCGTCTATCTGCTTTCCGACTGGGCGTCGGGGGTGACTGGCGAAGTCCACTACGTAGACGCTGGGTTCAACACCGGCGTGGGGTCACGGCCCGCAACCCCGGAATCCACAGACAAAGCCACATAAACGGACATTGCCCAGGACTTCGGTCCAGTTCTCGAAGGGCAGGTTTGTGGTCA
>CAYTDF010000766.1:0-2862 GCA_964436365.1 uncultured bacterium
CAAACTTGCCGACCGCGGGGGGGGCGAGCGGCTTCAGCGTGATGGCTGTATCGGCGTAGAGCGTTCCGGCCGTTACGACCAGGATCGCGACGATTGAAAGTAGTTTTCGTATCAACATTGGCACACAGGCTCCAACTGCCTTGCCCGACTGAGATCGTATTAGAGCGTATTGCGCCAGCCGGGCGTCACTCTCCGGGCCTTCACAGTCCTCGCCCCGTAATCCTCTCCGCCTCATCCACCAGCTGCTGCAATATCCGGCCTTTCAGAGCCTTCTGTAAAGCCTCGATAATCCGCTCCGAGTTGCTCGTTTTTGACACGTAGTCCATCGCTCCGAGTCTCTGCGCCGTCATCACAGAGTCGGGAGATGTCTCTCCAGTCAGCATAATCACTCGCGCTCTCGGCTCGATTTCATGGATCATCCGCAGTGCGGTCAGCCCGTTCCCCTTGGGCATATTGATGTCCAACAGGACGATGTCAGGTCGACACTTGTCAAAAAGCAGCACCGCTTCCAGGCCTGTCTCGGCCTCGCCCACGACCTGATAGCCCCGTTTCGCGAGACCCGCCCGGAGTCGTTTTCGCGTGACTCGACAGTCTTCGCCAATCAGTACACTGTAAATCTGTTCGCGTTGCGGGCTCATGAGGGAATTATTGCAGATTCTGACGCCCGGACAAGTGATTTGATCGCTCCAGGCATTTAGGCCATATCCTGCCCTTCGACATAGACCTTGAGACCAAGTAGGAGGGCCATATCCTTCACATTGCCCAGATGGTCGCCATAGAAGAGAACGCGGTGCAAAAGCGTCATCATGTCATTCGGCAGAACACCGGCGCCCCATTTCTCGAAGACATCGCGGGCGCTGTCCACTTCCGTCGTGACCTGTGTGCGACATCCACGGTCGTCGAAATCGTGGACTTCGGTAATCGTGCCCGTGGTGACGAGCATCGAATCCAGGTTGGCGACCTTGGCCCAGGTCACTTTCTGTCCCTTGTCTCGATTCATGAATACTTCCAGTGACGCGCCACGATTGTCGTCGCGATGGGTACGGATGCTGAAAGGCAAACGCTCGGAATCCGGCCCGCGCATCCTTGTTGGAGCGACGCAGTGAGCGTGAATGACGGCATTCCGGCCCGTGTCGATCAGCGGGTCTGTAATGAACCCCGGCAGGTTAAAGGCGTAGTGGAACATGAGCATGGTGAGCGTTGAGTCGATGTCCGCTTCGCACGCGCCCACGAAGCCATCGTCCAGGAGACGACTGAATCCGAGGCACGGATAGCCGAGGGTCTGGATGGGGATGCCGCCGAGGCACTTGACCGTGATCGCGCGTGTACCTTGCTCGACCATGATCTGCTTCATCGCCAGATACGTCTTGCACGACTTGACGATCTCATCCCGGCTCGGCTCAATCACTTCTCGGGCTTGAGCAATCCAGTATTCGTCGGCCTCTTTTTCCGCTGTCTTCTGGTCGATCTTCTTGTGGATCTCGATAAACTCCGGGGGCGTGATCTGGATGATCTCAGGCCCCAGCCTCTTCTTGACCAAGTCGAAATCTTTCGCGGCTTCCGTTCCCGCAGCGCAACCCGGTTTTCCCATTAGCACGATCTTCGACTGTTTCAACCGGACCGGAACGCGCAGCAGGGCGGCCAGGCGGTCGATTTCGCTCATTTCCCGCGAAGGCGCCATGATCATCCGGTAGCCTTGTTGCTGAAGCCGGGGCACATACATCCAGTCGTGTCCGCTGAACGGTTGCGAATAAATAGCGACCGGTCTGCCGGTGTCCGCGAAGACTTTGAACGGACCGGAACCGCCAAACGATAGGTGGAGCACCAAGATAGCGTCGGCGTGTGCCTGGTCGATCTTCGGGATCAAGTTGCTGGCCAGCTCCGAATTGTTTGCGATCAGGTCATGGCCGACAAACTCGACATCTCCCAACCGCTTTTCCAGCTCGACCAGATGCGGCGCAAACTTCTCTTCGATCTCTCGCGGAGCGTCGAACTCGGGTTTGGGCCACGCGCCTCCTGTCCCCAGATAGACGACGTAGATCTTCACCGGCGGTTGTTTGGGCCATCCGGCCGGTTCCGCCGCTTTGAGCGTGCGTGCCGCGATTCCGCTCGCCAGTAGCAAGCCGCCTGTGCTCTCAAGAAATGTGCGACGATTCAGCGAAGGCTGCATGATGCTCTCTCCAGGGTATTGGTAAATTCAAGATCGGTATTCTCCAACAAGAATAGCACGATTGGCCGCGCCGATATCGGCCCGGAATGAAGAATTGCCCAACGCGGCCCCCACCTGCGGAGAGCCGCTCAGCACACATGACTCGCGCATCGAGGGTGAATGTCGATAAAGGCGTGGCGAATCTCAGAAGTTCGCGCGGCGCGGAGCTAGCAATCGCGGAGCCGAAGCCGGGACGCGGTCGTCCCATATCCAGAGTTCGTCCGCCACCACAGGCTGCACACTAAAATGCTCCTGGATAAAAACACGCGGTGAACGGTCGAATTCCTTCCGGTCCCACCAACCCTTCGCCTCTGGCTGCACAAAAGAGCTACAGGCATTCTGATCGGTCTTGATCGAGACCATGCCTAAGACTTCACCCGACTCAGAATCGAGCTCTTCCACGAAGATCCTCTGGCTTCCTTTCTCCCAGGCTTTCAATCTTCCCGAACCGATGGTGAGACAGATCGAATCGTCGGTGTCTCGATTCCTGGTGATCAATCGCCCTTGGGTGAGCGACACATTCCAAACGCCTGCCTCCTGAGGTCGGATTCGTTCCTTCACGACAGATCGAAGTTCGTCTTCTGACGCCGGGTGTTGACTTGAGGGAGCCTCGAATAATCATGTTTTGGGAGAGAGTTTGCGCTGATTTTGCT
>CAYTDF010000767.1:0-2856 GCA_964436365.1 uncultured bacterium
CTGTTGAATCTGACCGTGCTTCCCCCAAGGGCAGGTGCGCCTGTCGATATCCCGGCGGGTAACTTCAGGCCTCTGGACGATGGCGCGCTTCCCGTTCCAATTACAGAAATCCTCAAGTTACACGAGAAATGGCGTGATCTGGAGTAGCCAGCAACGGTGGACACCGTCCGCAGAAATTCAAAACGCCCCCTGAGGCCAGGGGGCATAAGTTTAAAGGATTCAAGTGGCCAGGGTCAGAGTTGAACTGACGACACACGGATTTTCAGTCCGCTGCTCTACCAGCTGAGCTACCCGGCCATACCACGAGCCGCCACAAATAACGGACGGTCCAAACAGTCAATTGGGTGGCCTTTCGGCCACCCAAAAGAGACTATAGCGTTTTTCGGGATTTCGATCAAATGGACCGGCGCGTGAACGTGGATCTTCGCTCCGCTGGGATTGGGGTGCGTTGTATAGGCGACACGCCGCTACGGCCCGCGACGCCCGGTATTCGGATCTTCTCGAATACATGAGTCATTCTGGTGACGATTGTAAATCCCAATCCACTATACGTACGGGTTCCGGAGAGACATCCGTCGGGCGGTCATGGTTCGGTTGGAAGTTCTTCTGAATAAACATGGACAAGATGCCATCCCGACGCCACCGCACACGATCAATGACCGGCTCCGCGTGGCCGAGGTCCTCATCCCAGAGTTCGATCTCTACACCCGGTGCTTTGTATTCGGGTGGATCGAGGCGCTGCGCGACCATGCGGTCCTTCGTGAGGTCGCCACGATAGATAATGTAAATCCGATCCTGTCGATCAATCACCACATCTGGACGGCTGATGGGGATTTGCAGACTCCCGCCACCCGCCAACGTATAGCTTGATGTGCGTTTGGTGATGAGGTCGAACCTCCACCACCGGCCATCGAACCAGAGATGGTGATACTGTTGTATCCCGTCTGGATCGTTGGCATAGCTGACGATGTGCATTCGGTCCTTGGAGTCGATGGCGCTGCTGCACTGGTTGATCATATTGCTGCCGGGTGGGATGGCTTGAATTACTTCGCCGTTCACCTGTGTGATGGGTAGCGGGAGGGCGAGTCCGCGCGAGGTGAGCCATGTCTCGCCTCCGTCCGGGGTGCGGGCGTAACCCACGTTGATATTGTTGAGCAGTCCGCCCGCCGGGCCTCCCTTGTTCACGCGCCAGACCCAAGAGAGATGCATCCGGCCCTTCGAATCGAACGACGGGTGATCCCAATAGGCGTTGCTGGTCCAAGGTACCTGATCCGTTCCTTTGACGAAGCGTTTGGCTCGATCCGACCATCTCTGCTTTTTGCTGTCGTAGATCTTGAGACAGATGTCCCCATTCCCGGATCCGCCGTGTCGGTACATGAAGAAGAAATCGCCCATGCTGTCGCGGTCGCTGTCGTCGCGTGAGGCCATGATGAAGTACGGGTAGGTCACACGTTCCTCGTATTCCTCCGTCATTGGCAGCGGTTCGGTCCAGGCATCGATCTCCAAGGGCTTGGCCGAACGCCGGTAACGAAGCGGGTGGCAGTGATGATCGTAAGAGGCGTGCAGATAACCGTCGGGGTCGATGCCGAGGCTGATGGAGTTGTGAGCGTCACGCGTGTTGTACTCGCCTGGGATTCGATGAGACGTAACGGAGTTGTCCCGCAGATCTCTTCGGGCGAAAACCATCCGGCTTTGATCGTCATAGAACGCCGCGAACTGGTACGGGCCGCGTGTGACCACTCCGTGGTGGCGGAAGATGACCGTGTTGACCGTTGTGTTCGCCCATCCCAGACCGAGGTCAATCGCCGTCTTGGGTTTCAGCGTGACTCGCCTCGGCGTCTCCCCAGGCTCTAACTCGCTCGCCGACTGGCAAGGGCTCGACAGCAAAGTGAGAACGGCAATCGAATAGATCATACGAATACGATATTGGGTCATGTGACTTCCTCGTGAAGTGGCTTGAGTTGCGGGTGTTTGCACCCGTCCGGGAGGCGACTCCAAACGCACACGAATCTACGCGCGCTTCCCCGCCCCGTCAACCAGGTGGATGGCGATACACTGTCAAAGGCATGAGCTTCCTGAAAGTAGGAGACAAGCGACAGACCTGGGCACTATTCGGAAGATGCAGAATGAACCTACGGCATGCATCTACCCTCATCGAGTTGCCGATCGTCGTGGCAAATATCGGGATTCTGGCGACCATTGCGGTGCCGAATTTCCTGAATGCGCAGACGCGCTCGAAGAGGAGCCTGCAGTTGGATTGAGTCAGAGAAGACCCGCCTCGGTATTCCGTCCCTTCGATTACGCGCCAGGTGTCTGACGTATTCCCGCTCTAGTACAGTTCCCACTCTCGGATGGCGACCGGCTCTTGAGGTTCGAGCCAGGCACAGTTTAGGGGACCGCCGTAAGCGCCCATATCACAGCGTTCCGTACCCAAGCCGGGCGGAAGGCAAGCGTCGTTGAAGGCTCCATCCGGTTCGCCCGCGTCGATGCACGGCGAGCCTTCCTGCAGATGATAATCCCCGTTGGCTGGATCCACAAACAGCGGATCGGTATAGATGTTTCCTTTGCCCCACCCGCTCTCAATGTTGCTGTACATGGTGCCTACGAAGCCAAGCAAATCGGACCCGGTGTTCCACAAGATGCAGTTGGTCAGCCACGGAGAAGAAGACCCGTTGCTGTGCATCCCGCCGCCATTCTCGGCTGTGTTCCCCGCGATGGTGCAGTGGGTCAGCCGCGGAGAAGGGTCGCCCATGCAGTACACCCCGCCGCCGCTTTCGGCTGTATTCCCGTTGATGGTGCAGTTGGTCAGCGTCGGAGAAGACTCCCAGCATTCCACCCCGCCGCCGCGCTCGGCTG
>CAYTDF010000768.1:0-519 GCA_964436365.1 uncultured bacterium
CAGCCAAATGGGCCGAGAAGACCTTGGGTGTCATCGGCCGGGACTTGGTGTGACTCTCAAGCAGGTTGGCCAGGAAGATCCCGATGGTCACACGCCGGGATTCGGCACTATAGGCGTGTCCGGCCAAGAGCGCGGTCCCCGTGTAGATGTGGAAACTCCCGGCACCCTCGATGGCCGTCATGCCTTCGTCGTGGAGTCCCTCGATTCGGAACGACCGGTCGACCGATTCCTGAACGTCCACGCGCATGGCCTGGGTGGGGTACGGCAGACGTTGTGTGAAGTCTGCGGCGTCCGCAGGCAAGAAGTAGACGAGATGGTATCGAACCTCCTCGTTGGGTCCGAGCGGAACGGTCGTTCCAACACCACCTTTTACGGTTCCGAGTTGGGTCTGGTCGATCCCCTCGACCACGGTCACCCGTGTGGCCTGAGAGGGAACCGGAAACGTAAGGACGGCGTTTCCGGTCCTGTCGGTGAACGGCTCGGAACCGAGCAGGCGCTGCGAGCCCGTATAGCGAATGG
>CAYTDF010000768.1:529-2854 GCA_964436365.1 uncultured bacterium
TCGTCGCTCATAATCTTGGCCAGAGCGGACGCGAAGCGAGTCACGATCACGGCGGAATCGTCGGTCGTTCCACCTTCGTTCGAAGCGGCCGCAACGGTCGGCTCACTTGGGTCGGCCGACTCTTGGGCCGTGGCCCACAGCCCAAAACCGCAGACCAGCGTCAGAATCAAACCTGTAAGCGTTGTTCCATAACCGATTCGGCGTTTCATACCTTCACCAACTCCGCGCCACAACTCATGCAAAACCGGGCTTCCAGCGGATTGGCAGTCGCGCACGACGGGCACGCTCTCTCGCCCTCCGCTTCCGAACCCTTCTCACCTTGGATTCGCTGCCGGGCCTTCGCGATCAACACCTCGGCTTCGTCTCGATCGTCCAGACGACCGAGGGCTTCCTCGGCCTGGCGCTTGTATTGCTCGACGAGTTCGGCGTAATCCTCCTCGCTCATCTTGCCCAGACGATAATCGAATTCAATATCCTTGATCGCCGCTAACAACGATGCCTTGCGGTCGAGAAGTTCTTGCCGGTCGCGTGCGGAGAGGACCACAGCGTCACTAACCTCGTTCTCTTTCGGTGACAGCAAAGGCCACGCGAGGTAGACAATCGATGCGGCTATAAACAGAACCCCGAGTGTGATTTCAACCATGGCAGTCTATCATTCTCCTCATTCGGGAAGCCCTCATTCGGGAAGCGTAGCGTCGAAGCAAGCCTTTCCCTAGGGGTAATTTCATCATCTAGGCGCGCGCTTCCGCGCCACGCCCCGGCGCTGGCGCCCGTCCTCGCAGGTGCTCGGGAATCGCGTCAGGCCACATGGCGACGATGGTGCCCAACACCAAAATCAACCCACCGATCCACATCCATAGGATTCCCGGCAGAACGCGGACGGTGAGCGCGATGGTCTTGGGAGGCGTTCTCGGATCGCCGCCCTGCTCGAACGGAGTGTAATCCAACTCGGGCATGGTGACGTAGAGATCGTGTTCCCAGTTGGAACGAATGGTCGCTCGAGACCAAAGCCGTACGGATTCGTTGTTGGGGAAGTAATCCTGCTCGACACCGATCGTGAACGTCCGGTCGCCGCGCTGGACACGTAGTTTCGAAGTGAAGATCTGCTTGTGCGGTTCGATACTCCGCTCGAAATCGACATAGGTGAGAACGTAGGGTGCGAGTTCGACGGATTGACCGAGTTCCAACGAGGTCTGCTTCTCCCGCTTGTAGAGACTGGAAAGGACAATCCCAACCACGAGAACCACCACCCCGAAGTGGATGATGTAGCCTCCGTAGCGGCGCTTCTGGCGTCCCACGAGTTGGAACGCGGCCACGGGCAGTGGTTTCCGAGTCATCTCGGCACGGACCTTGATGCCCCGGGCGAATTCGACGACGATCGTGGCCGCCACAAAGACACAGGTCGGTAGGAACGTCAGCGCCCAGAACTCGCGGACCCCATACCCAGCCAGGATGACCGCCGTCAATACACCAAGCATGATGGGTCCCAATAGATTGCGCCGGAAATTGCGCCAGCTCGCTTTGCGCCACCCGATCAGCGGCCCCACGCCCATCAGAAAGATGAAGGCGAGCCAAACCGGTGTCAGAACCTGATTGTAGAAAGGAGGCCCCACAGATATTCGTTGGCCGCGAAATGTCTCGCTGATGACGGGGAAGAGCGTGCCCCAGACGATCGTGAACGCGGAAGCGACCAATAAAACGTTGTTGAAGAGAAACGAGGATTCGCGTGAGAGCAGTGACTCCATACGCGCCTCACTGCGGAGGTCCTTCAACCTGTAGAGAAGCAAGCAAGTTGCCACAAACCCGGCGAAGAACATGAAGCCGAGAAAAGCGGCGGAAAACTCGGGCGACCGCGCAAACGCGTGAACGCTTTGGATGATCCCACTCCGTGTAAGGAATGTTCCAAACAGCGTCGACAAGAAAGTGAGGATGACCAGAACGATGTTCCAGATCTTCAGCATCCCCTTTGTCTCTTGGATCATAACGCTGTGCAAATAAGCGGTTCCGAGCAACCACGGAATGAAGGCGGCGTTTTCCACGGGGTCCCAGGCCCAATACCCGCCCCACCCCAGCGTGACATAGGCCCACCACCCGCCCAAGATGTTCCCTATGGAGAGGAAAAACCAGGCGATGAGCGTCCAGTGCCGCGTCGAGCGAATCCATGTGCTATCGAGACGCCGCCCCACCATCGCGGCCATCGCAAAAGCGAACGGGATCGAGAATCCAACGTAGCCCAGATACAAAGATGGCGGGTGAATCACCATGAAGGGATTCTCGAGCTGCGGGTTGAGACCGCTGCCCTCGGTTGGTGGGGTACCGGGGATG
>CAYTDF010000769.1:0-2852 GCA_964436365.1 uncultured bacterium
CGTTTGATTCGCGCCTTCGCTCAATTGAAAGAAAAGCGGCACATCCCCCACCAACTGGTCTTGGCCGGAAGCGACTGGGACCGGGCAAGCGCAGTGCATGAAACCGCGTTACAATCGGGTTTCTCGGACGATATCATCTTTACGGGATTCACACCCACCGCGGATTTGCCGGATCTGTACCGTGGCGCGGATCTCTTCGTCTTTCCCTCGCTCTATGAAGGTTTTGGCTTGCCCGTCCTCGAGGCGATGTCGTGCGGTGTGCCGGTGGCGTGCTCGAACCTATCCTCGATGCCCGAGGTGATTGGGGAGACGGGAGTGCAATTCGATCCCCTGGATGAGGAGGCCATCGCCGATGCGCTTGGCACGCTGTTGGACGACGAGGCGCTGAGGAACCGGTGCGCCGAAATGGGTTTGACGCGCAGTCGCACGTTCAGCTGGTCACTCACCGCCGCGCGTACGCTGGACGTCCTCAAGGCGGTGGCGAGCGGCGAGACGGTCCCCACTTGGGAGAACTGGGCAACGGAGAAGACCGAGAAAACAGAGACCAATCCGCTATTCTAGTCCGGAAACAGGCGTTGGTGCGGCCTGAGACAGACTCAAAGTGATGAACGACCATGGACGGTGAGAAAACCAGAACGGCGCCCGGGGAAGGGCGGCATCGCGTGGAGCTGATGGAAGAGCTCTTCTCTCGGTATGCCGACCTCGACGGTGCGACCAGCCTCAGGCGGAAAGCCAGATTCTGGCAGAAGAAGTACGTCTGGCTGGCTGTCGTCGGTGGCACCAAAGCGCTGAAGCGCGGATTCGACATGGCTGCGGCCGCTCTTCTGTTGCTTGGCCTGAGCCCGCTATTCCTCGCTGTCGCAGCGGCCATCAAATTGACAGACGGTGGTTGTGTACTCTTCTGGCAGACACGCGTCGGTCAGTGGGGCGGCGAGTTTCCATTTCCGAAGTTTCGTTCGATGGTCGTTAACGCGGAAGAACTCAAAAAGGAGATTCTGGACCAGAGCCACCACGGAGACAGCATCACCTTCAAGATGAAGAAGGACCCGCGCGTCACCTGGATTGGGCGTATCATTCGGAAACTGAGTATCGATGAGCTCCCTCAGCTGTGGTGTGTGTTGAAAGGCGATATGAGCCTGGTGGGGCCGCGGCCTCCCGTTCCCCGGGAGGTTGCGCAATACACGTTGCTGGACCGGCGGAGGTTGGATGCGAAGCCGGGATTGACGTGTATCTGGCAAGTCAGCGGCCGAGGTGATATCCCATTCGATCAACAGGTCCAGTTGGACCTCGAGTACATCGAGAGCCAGAGCCTCTGGTTTGATTTCGTGTTGCTGATCAAGACGATTCCCGCCGTGCTTATGGGAAAGGGCGCTTACTAGAGTCGTTACCAAAGTGACCGTGGTTTTCGAGTGGGTGGGTTTACGGATGGGGCTGGGGAGGGATCGAGGAGGATGATGGCTGAGTCCGCTAAGCGTACGCCAGAAGAGCGTGATTGGGAGGAGGATCCGTCTGGGCGGTTTTCCTCGCGCGATATCCAAAGACGGCGTGCTCGGCGCCGGTTGTACTGGGTGCTGTTCTTGTGGACGAGAATCCGTTCCGGTTTGAAACGGGCGATGGAGATTCTCGTTTCCGGGATACTCTTGGTGTTGTTCGCGCCTGTATGGGTCGTGTTCGGCGTCCTCATCGCCTTCGACATTCTTGGAACGGCCTTGGTGAAGAGATCGCGTGTGGGGCGGTGCCAGAATATCTTTACCGAATATGCCTTTACCGGCGGCGATGGACGATTCGGCGAGTGGGTGGCCAGACTCCGGCTGAGCGGTCTTCCGGTTTTGTGGAACGTCTTCAAGGGCGACATGGCGTTTGTCGGACCGCGCCTCACTTCCCCCGGTGAACTGGATGCCCGTTCGGAAGCGGTCAGGAAACGCTACCAGGTTCGCCCCGGTCTGATCGGTCTGTGGTGGCTTCGAGAGCGGACGAGTATCGATTACGGAACAGAAATCGACGCTGACTGCGAGTATGTCGAGAGACGGGGGCTGCTGGAGGACTTGGGCATTCTGTTTCGAGCGGTTCCTGCGCTTCTTTATGGCGGCCGTGCGAAAACCGCGGAGGAATCATCCTCCATTCTGGGGATTCCAATCGACAATCTGACGATGGGGGAAGCGGTGGATTCCATCCTGGCCCGGCTTGAGGGCGACGACGCTCACCACGTCTGTTTTGTGAACGCCGCTTGCGCCAACATTGCCTACCACGACCCGAGGTACCGTGCCATCCTGCGTAACTCCTCTCTGGTTTTGGCCGATGGGATTGGAATGAAGCTCGCGGGGAGGCTGCTTCGGCGAGAGATTCGCCAGAACGTCAACGGGACGGATATGTTTCCGCTTTTGTGCAGGGCGCTGGAAGGTACGGGAAAGCGTGTTTTTCTGTTGGGAGCGCGTCCTGGGATCGTGGAAGCGGTTCAGCGGTGGATTGAGGAGACGAGTCCGGGCGTAACGGTTGTGGGTCATCAACATGGCTACTATACGGCCGAAGAAGAGGAGAGCGTTGTCCGGAGAATCTCCGAATGCGATACGGATCTGCTCATCGTCGCTTTCGGAGTGCCCGGCCAGGAGGAGTGGCTTGACCGTCATCTGCTCGCAACGGGAGCGAAGGTCGGCATTGGCGTGGGAGGGTTGTTCGATTTCTACTCGGGACGTATGCCTCGCGCGCCGCTCTGGCTGCGCGAAATGGGATTCGAGTGGTCCTACAGGCTGTACAAGGAGCCCGGCCGTATGTGGAAGCGGTATATTGTGGGCAATGTTGTCTTTCTAGCTCGCGTGCTGCGAGAGCGTGTGTGTGGGCTCCCTCGTTTTCTG
>CAYTDF010000770.1:0-1957 GCA_964436365.1 uncultured bacterium
GGTCGTCGAACAGCCCTACACGCAGGATCCCGAATGGGGTTCCTTGGATGACGCCATTGATATCTGGTGCCCCCTGTTCGGCTTCGTGCATCAACCCAGCGTCCAGCGGGTTCGCAGGCAGGGCGATGAGGTCTGGAGTTACTCCGCTCTGGTCCAATCGGCTCCTCCCTACCATCCCGACTACGCAAATGTAAAAAGTGACAATCCACCGTATTGGCAGATCGACTTCCCGGTTCTCAGTTACCGTATCGCACCGTGGCTCAATCGCCGATACGAGATCACCGGACTGTTGTATTGGTCAACGGTCTATTGGAACAGCCCGGAACGAAATCCTTGGGACGATCCGGGTTTCCGAATTCGCTGGAACGGCGATGGGTTCCTTTTCTATCCGGGGACAGAAGCCGGTATAGAGGGGCCGGTCGCCACCATTCGGCTCAAAAATCTCCGCGACGGTATGGAGGACTACGAGTATTTCGCGCTGCTCGACCGGCATGGAGCGAAAGAGATTGTGGACAGCATCACGCGTGAGGCCGTGCCAACATGGGGTTCCTGGGACCAGGATCCCTACCGCTTGAACGAACGGCGACAGCGTCTAGCCAAAGCAATTCTCGAACGTGCACAGAAAAACGGTTTGGACTGACAGAACCATGACATTCAACAAAGCAGATCGGTTCCCACACAGTATCGCGTTTGTGACCGTCTTCATCGGCTTCACTGCCGCACTCGCCGCCGAACCTCTACCTCTCTTCTTCGCGAAGAACGACGGTGTGTCTCGAGACCGGCTCGCGGAAACCCCAAGGAAATTCGACGTACAAGACCGCAGTTGGCAACCTCGCATTCAACCGCGAGGAGAGGTCTCCGGCCAGACGGCGGTTACTCTTTCGTTCCCCGTCGAATCGAAGGCCGCGCCCATACGTTTCGGCATCCCCCTGGGGCAGGTCCCATCGGCGCAGAACGTTGCTGTGTTCGATGAGAAAGGCAACCCGGTCCCTTGCGATGTCTTTCCTCTGGTCAACTTCGACACATCGCCGCTGCACTGGGTCATGATCGCAACTACGCTCGACGCAACTGCCGAGAGCCGCCGTGTGCTGACCGTCAAATGGGGACCGGATATCAGACGCCCGGCACCGAGCAAGCCCTTTGCCGTGCAGGAGACGGCCGATGGAGACCTGAATCTCCAGGGTGCCCAAATCGGCTTCACACTCTCACCCAAGAGACTGCTGTCAAACCTGCAATCCGCCGAAGACAGCCCCACGTTTGCCCAACGCGGCAGTCAAATCGGATTGAAACATCACGATGGGGATGAGACGCACGATATCCGCTTCAGTCCCGACGGCACAATCGTCAAACTCTACGATGGTCCGCTTTTCAAATGGTACCGAGTTGAAACGGAGTTTGTCGGCGATTCGCTCCCGGATTTCAAAATCCACTTCGAAGTCCTCGCGTGGTCAAACAGCCCCTATCTCCTTATACGGAGCCGTTTGATCAATGAGAATCAGCAACGCGACTACTCGGTCAGCGATCTGAAGCTGTTGAGTCTCCTCAGCGATGGGCTCTTCTCGGTTAGCGCATCCGGGGTGGGAGAGGAATCGTTCGACGGTGGCTCGCGTATCGCCATCGTGCAGAAGCGTGACCGGTGGAGCGTGACAGCGAACGATACCCTGCTCACGTCCGGCGCGGAGAACGATCTTGGCGAGTGGGTACGTCTCGAAACGGACAGTCAGACCCTAACTCTGGTCGCACCTGATTTCCAGGGATTCGGACCCGGTGATCCCGATCTACAGTCACGACTCGCAGTGGACTCCGAGGGCGAGCTCTCGCTCGTTCACTACGCTCCCTATCCCGAAGATGGCGATGGCGCCATCACATTTTGGCACACAGCGGCGCGCACATTTCGCATGGCACTGCATCTGGGCGACGTATCGCAGAGGGGTGCGGAGATTGCCGCCACACTAAA
>CAYTDF010000770.1:1967-2847 GCA_964436365.1 uncultured bacterium
CCCCTTCCGTACAGTGGGATCGTGCGTTCTTGACCGAGCAGGGTGTCTTTAACGAAGCCCGTGTCACCCACATCTACGACGAACCCGCTCTCGAAGGTGCGCGGTACTTCAACCGCTCCAGGGCTCGACGCGAGGATTACCCCCGCATGGGGCGCGGCATGCCGCCGCAGAAGGGTGAAGGATTCGAGCATGTCTACACGGACACGGGCGGAATGCTTTTCGGCGAGGTCTGGCAATACACAGACCCACAAGGCCAGTTGAATATGGGGCGTCAGTACATCCCCGATGGCAACCTACCGAACTGGTACGAGCCCGTCGATCACGCCGGTATCTCCACCTATCGCTGTGCGGATCATGCGTTGGCCATGGCGTATAGTTACTTGCGCACCGGTGATCGTCAGGTTTTCGAAATCTTCAAAGACCACCCCTTACTCTTCGTCGATTGGTCGATCGCTCATCCCAACGGTGGCAATCATTATTACTGCTTCTGGGATGCGCACGTACACGTCTACAGCCGTCTCGCTGGACCTCTGCTCTGCTATTTGGCGGATGGAGATCCATGGCTTTTCGAGGTCGGCGAGCAGATGGCGGAGTTCTTATGCAAAAGTTGGCAAGGCGAGAAGCACCCACGGGACACACAGACGCGATCCGTCTATCCAAACCGCGGTCTCTGTCGGCTTTACGAAATCACCGGTCACCGCGCGTATTGGAATGAGGCGGTCGATCGAACGCTCTGGTTCATGGAGACGGGTGTGCGCGACACGGGAGAGGTTCGAGGATTTGCGAATAATGACGGTCGCCTCACACCGCTTTTCGCCGGTTATTCTTTACTAGGGATCATCCCCGTTTACGAGCGGTGCATGAACGAGCAACTATTTGG
>CAYTDF010000771.1:0-2845 GCA_964436365.1 uncultured bacterium
CGCACTTCTAAACCGCCCTCAACACCGCCGCACTTCTCGACCGCCGTTTACAGACATGCGGTTCGGTGAACCACGCTCGCGGGTAGGAGAGTAGGTGTCTGGCGTCCGGCTGTCGACTTCCGTGTCGCTGAAACGGCTGGATCTACCCGTCAACGCGGGGGTGGAAGTGGTTCTAGGGGTAAAACAGGGGCGCTCCTTGCCCAAGTAGAGGTGGATTCTATACTAGCCAGGGGGCTTTGATATTCATCTGTACTGCGGCTCGATGTATCGGTTGTGCATTTGGGTCGGTGTTTGGGAGTAAGAGGAGCGAGAATGGCCAGGTCCCGTCGGCGTAAGTGGTCCCGTAACCCGCGTATCCGAGAGCTGATCGAAACCGGAGAGACCAATGGACGGCTAACGTACGACGAGATCAGTCGGGCGCTCAGCGATACAGAATTGAACGCCGAGGCGCTGGACGATCTCGTCTCGTATCTTAACGAGCTCGATGTCGGGCTCGTCGATGAATATGCCATTCCCCAGGGCGAAGAGGGCGCAAGGACTCTTACGCGGGATGACGATCTCAAACAGCTGAAGCCTAAAGACGCCGACGAAGCCCTCCGGCGTGGAGAACGGGTCAGGATCGACGATCCCGTACGCATGTACCTGCGCGAGATGGGGCGCGTTCCCCTTTTGACCCGCGACGAGGAAATCCAACTCGCCAAGCGAATCGAGTCGGGCCGTTTCAAAATCGGCCGCGCACTCGCTCTTTCCAGTTTCACCGTACGCGAACTCCACACGCTCTTCGAGCGGATCGCACGCGAGCAAGTGCGGCTCGAAGAGGTTCTGCTCAGCTACGAATCCGCAACCGAATTCACCGACCGGGAGCGGCGGAAGCTGATCAAGAATATGACGGCCAAACTGGGCCACATCGAATCCGGGCAAACGGAACTCGCTAAACTCGGCCGCGCGCCCCGCAAAAACAAGGCCCGGAGCATCGGGAAGGAAATCCATCTGGGAAACCTTCTGATCTCGATGCACCTCGACCACGAGCAGCTCGGCAAGATCACCAAGCGCATCGTGACCCTGCGGCGGCGGATTCAGGACGCCGAGGACGAAATTGCAGTCGTCGCCCGCCGTCTGAATATCTCGCCCGGCGAGGCTTTGAAACAGTGTGCGAAGTGTGGGCCGAACGGTCCATTCCCCTCCAAGTCCAATGGCGACCTCTCCAGCGAGTCGCTCCGGACGCTTTACAAACGACTGAGCCGCGCGACAGAGAAGATCGAACGCGCCGAGCGTGACGCTGAAGATAATGTCGATGTTCTGAAGCGAATCGCCGCACAGATCCACGAAGGCGAACGAATCGCACATCTGGCGAAAATGGATATTGTGAAAGCCAATCTCCGCCTAGTCGTCTCTATCGCCAAGAACTACACCAATCGCGGCCTGCAGTTCCTGGACCTGATCCAAGAAGGCAATATCGGTTTAATGCGCGCTGTCGACAAATTCGAATATCGGCGCGGCTACAAGTTCTCGACCTACTCTACTTGGTGGATTCGGCAGGCGGTGACCCGGGCCATCGCCGACCAGGCGCGGACGATCCGCATTCCCGTGCACATGATCGAAACCATCAACAAGATGACCCGCGTTTCCCGGAAACTGGTACAGGAACTCGGCCGCGAGCCCTCGCCGGAGGAGATCTCCGTGAACATGGAACTCCCTATCGACAAGGTCCGGGGTATTTTTAAGATCGCCCAGCAGCCGGTCTCGTTGGAGACGCCTGTCGGCGATGATGGCGACACCCATTTCGGCGATTTTATCGAGGATCGCGATTCCGTATCACCCGCGGGCTCGACATCCGATCACATCATGAACGAGCATCTGGAGCGGGTCTTGAAGACCCTCACCGAGCGCGAGGAGACCGTTCTCCGCTTACGGTTTGGGATTGCCGACGGACGCCAACGGACTCTCGAAGAGGTCGGCAACCGTTTCGGCGTCACCCGCGAACGTGTGCGGCAGATCGAAACCAAAGCGCTCCGCAAAATGCGCCACCCCGCCCGGAGCAAAAAACTCCGCGACTACCTCGAATAGTCTTTGCGCGATTGTCTCGCCTGCCCGCTCTCCCTTCTCCGTGTGCCCGAGTGCCTGGAGCGAAGCGGAAGGTGTATCGAGGGCCCCGAATTCCTCCCCAATACCCGGTTTACATCGAGAACAACCTGTTTTATTAATAGGTAACACAATATATCATGCTACCGTTTGGGGTGAATATCCACACACCGGCCCGTGCCGCGTGCCAATGTAGAAAAGGTGACGGGATATGAACTCTAAGATCGCCTCGATTGTTGTGGGGATTCTGCTGTGCTCTACCGGCCTCAGTGCCCAGACTGTGGAACCGCAGCCGGTTGAACTCACGCTGACAGGGGAGATGCCGCAAGTCTCTTCAGTCGGCGGTACTGGCTACGCTTGGCAAAGGAGCGGAACGTTCGGTTTTATTTCCCGCTTGGCCGCGGTCACCATCGTGGATCTCTCCGATCCTGAGAACCTGCATGTGCTAGGCCGTGTCAGACAAGCCAGAGGTAAACCGGGAAGCATGACCGTGGTTGGAACCCTTCTCTTGTTCGGGAGTCGAGATGGCGTGCTCGCCCTTGACTTTTCTCGTCCTGAAGAGACTGAGTTTGACACCTTCCTTCCCGTTGGCCTAGCATTGGATCTAACCTATCGCGCCCCCTGGCTCTTTGTGGCCATGTTCAAAGATGGGGTAGGTATTGCCGATCTCACCGATCTCTCCTCTCCACAACTTTCGACGGTCATCCCGGCTGCGGATTTTCTCCCGCCAGAAGAGAAGTCTTTCGAGGCGATTCGAGACTCG
>CAYTDF010000772.1:0-2829 GCA_964436365.1 uncultured bacterium
TGAAATGAAGACAGAAGGAGCCGCCTAAAATCAACTAGAAATGGGATTGACTCAGTTTGCGCGGTGTAGGAACCCATTTTGCGGGAGAAGAGAACCATGACACATGAGCAGAGACAGACACGGATCCCTGGCTATCGACGTGCCGTTGTGGGGTGCCTAGCAGCTGTATTATTCTTGGCGGCGAACAGACCGCAGTCCGCACCCGCCTCGGGCGCGGCCTCGCCCGGTGGGTACGCGCTGTTGGGTGCGGCGGCCAGCACCGAAGATATGCTGTGGACCGGTTTCCACCCCACAATCGTTCTGGACGAATTCGGTGGCATCTATAGCGAAGCCGATGTCGAAGAGATCGCGCCTAAGATCGCCAACGCGCACACTCGCGGCCAGCAGTACATGACCTACTACTCCTTCGGCCATTCGGAAGACACCGGAAACCACTTTCCCGATTTACAGGAACTGGGAAAAGTCGTCGACCTGGACGGCAATTCGATCGAGGCTAACGTCGGTGGCAATCTGCTCTCAATCACTCGCTCCTATTTGCGCGATACATTGCGTACGCTGACGCTGTTGGCCGTGGACGCCGGTGCGGATTATGCCGTCTACGACGTCGCATTTGCGAACCCCTGGCCGCTGGAGAGCGGGAGTTTCGACAGCGACGCCATGGCCGATTTCCGTGCGTATCTGGCGGAGAACCACACCCAAGCCGAACTGGAAACGATGTTCGCGCAGACAGTTGATGCCGGAAGTTTCGACTACGGGGACTACTTGCGCAGCCTCGGTTTGACCGCAAGTACCGTCGGCGGAAATCCCGTCGTGAGTGGTGGGAAACTCTACGCCAGTGACCACTGGCAGGCCTGGCGCACATTCAACGCGCAACTGGAAGCGGATTTCTTCTCGACGCTGGCCACGGAGTCGCAAGCACACGCGCAGTCCACTTATGGTAAGGATTTTGGAGTGGTCTTCAATCGCTACGGCCATTTCTCGCGTCCCGGCGCGCGTTGGGTTTCAGCGCCCTATGCCGCGTTCGATTCCGGAGAGACTTACTTCGGCGGTACATGGAATTACGACCAACGAAAGACTCTGGAACCCCTCTACCGCGCCAACTTGAAGACCCACGGCAACCGCTACTGGTCATGGAACGATCCCCCGCAATCCTCCTCCGGGAACGACATCGCTTCGGTTTTCCTGGCCGAGGCTTTCGCGAATGGCGGCATACCCCAATGCCAAGACGCGGAACTGACGCGGGATAATAGCCGCGCGGTCGCGGCCTTCGCGGCCCAACACCCCGAAACGCTCGGCCATACCCCCGTCGCCGATATCGCCGTCCTGTATCCACTGCCCACGATATACGACTGGGTCTACGGTACATCTGTAGCCGACGCCGAAAAACATTATTCGTATCTCGGAACCGGGTATCTGCTCGCCGATGCGCACTGGAACTACGACGTCGTGTTTGCCGGAGACAATACGCACATCGCCGACACATTCAGTCTGGCGGATATTCAGGAATACAACGCGGTCCTGCTTGCGGAAACAACGCGCATTACCGACTCTCAGTTCGCGGTACTGAGCGAGTACGTGACGGCGGGAGGCACATTGCTGGTCGTTGGCGCGAGTGTGGCCCGCTACGACAAGAACGGCGCAGACCGCGCCCCCGAACGTGGAATGGGAGATGTGGCGTGGAGCGCCCTGTTCGTCCCTCCCGGCTCAACCGCCATCGGCGCGGGCACAGTGAAGGTCCTCACCAACAGCAGCATCATGACCTGGTACTACTCGACAACAACCAGTTCGGCACAGAACTCGTACCGCGACACGTGGGAAGGCGAGATATCCGGCTCGGCGAGTGCCGCATTGTCGACCACTCTCAACGAGCGGGTTCACGTTGGACGTTTTCGCGACGCGGACGACGGCTCCGAGTTTTACCACCTGGTGAACTACAACTTCAATACAAACAAGATCGTGCAAGAACAGAGCGGCTATGAGATCACCTTGCCCATTCCTCCCAACTATACGGGAGCTACGGTGAGCGTCTCCTTTATGAGTCTCGACGTCCCCGAACCTGTTGTGCTGGAGACCGTTACCAACACTCCCGGGGGAACGGTGAGCGTCACACTCCCCGCAGTGCCGATCTGGGGTATCGTCAAAGTGGGTTCGGTAGCCACACCGGCTCGCAATGTGGACTATGCACCGTATGCCTATCTCCACGGGTTGTTCGACTACGAACAGTTCAACAATCAGACCACGCGTACACTGAACTGGACCGCCGCCGACGACAACGGACTCGATAGCGTGCAGCTGTACTATCGCTTCAGCGACAACGGTGTCGATTACGGAAGTTGGACCGCCGGGCCGACAGCCTCAGCAGCGGACCGGTACGCTTCGGGCACCATCGATTTCCCGCTCAGTGAAGAGGGCGCATACCAACTGCAACTGCTGGCCCTCGATACGGCCGGTCAGATCGAACCGCTGAGTGATGCGTTCGTCGAGACGTTGATCGGCTTCGATCAGACCCCGCCCGACTTCTCTACGATCCTTGTCAGCGAAGAGAGCGGAGTCGAAAACGGCGGTTTCGTAACGGCACCGTTCACCCCCTCCTTTACCTGGAACGATGTCGCAGACGTATCCGGTATCTTCGGGTACCATTACTACTTCGGCAGGGATGGCAATGTGGGCTTCGTCAGTGACGGCACCGACGCGGCGGTAACCTTCGCTGCGATAGAGGAAGGTAACTACGGATTGTACCAGTTTGCGTTGCGCGCGCAGGACAACGCCAATCTGTGGACGGAAGTCACGGTCGTGTTCGAGTTCACCTATACCGACGGAATCGTGCCG
>CAYTDF010000773.1:0-397 GCA_964436365.1 uncultured bacterium
CCTCCCAAGAGCGCTTCGAGCTCCTGGAGCGGTTCGCGAACAAGACCGGCTTCCGTAGATTCCTTTCGGTCCCAGTTCGTTCCCGGATAAATAACCTCCGATGCTTGCGCCGTGGCACAGATCAATGCGCCTGCGAGAAGCGAAGAAAACGTCATCGGTCGAACCGTCCTTTCTGAGTCTGTTCTGTTGCCTACAGAATCACCGTGGAGCCCGCCTGCACAGTAGTCTGCCCTGCGACGTCACCCTTCCGCCACGTAGCATCGATCAATACGCCGCTCATGTTTGTCAAAATAATCGCCCCCTCGGCCGTGACATTGATCATGGCCGATCCCGCAAAAGTCAAGTCACCCACAGCCTCCAACAGCACCGGACCGTTTGCCGGTGCCTGCACCTCGCA
>CAYTDF010000773.1:407-2823 GCA_964436365.1 uncultured bacterium
GCATCGCGTTTCTTCCATCGCAGTGAGAGATTTCGATCGTTCTCTGTGAAATTCGCCACCGCCAGCGCACCGCGAGTGAGTAGTGCGACCGCCTCTTCCGGAGCCTCCGGCAGTATCAGCCATTCCGATGCGGTCTCTTCATGCGCCTGTTCGGGCAGTACAAGAGCTGCCAATGTCGCAACGGGCTCACCCTCTTTGCAGGCCTTCTCTTTCGGGACAGTGTTCAGGAACAGCCGATCGTGCACGGCATGGAACGGCTTGTGGTAGTGACGATTCAGATACTCCGCCTCACTCGATCCCTCGAACACGAAACCGATCCTGTCGTCCACATTCACGAAGGCTGGTTTTTCCAAGTTGACTCGCCGGTCGTCGGCTTCCGAACTTCCGAGCCACCCCTTGAATTCGGTCTTGCTCTTGGGTGTGTACAGCGTACGCACACCTCGGCAGTTCTCGCCCGGATAGGCGGTGACGGTCTCATTGATGACGGCGAGTTCCCCCTGATTCAGCCGTTCGACAATAAGATCTTCGCGAGCGTCAAATCGCTCGTACGATAGCGTGCGACCGTCTGCCAGGCTCGCGAACAGTATGGATTGGCGGAGCGACCGCTGAGCGCGGTCCATGGCCAGCGCCGCCGCAAAACTGTGTTCGGTGCGTACGATTTCACGCGAGAGGAGATGTTGGCTCGCAGGTCGATCACGGACAACCGGCTGCCCCAGATAGCTTCCGGTTGCCGGGCCAATCAGAGTAATCCCTTCACGCGTCACGGGCAGCGCCATGATCTCATTTCGCCAGGAGAAAGCGGTATGGCCATGGGGATGGCGATTGTGCGCAACTCCCGCATGCGGCCACACCGACGTTCGCCGGAGCCGTCGTTCGAGTTCGTCGTCTGAAAGCGGCTTCGCACCCGGCCCGTAAATCCGGTGAAATAAATATCCCCAGCTCGCTTGGTTGATCGTCAGTTCGCGCAAGAACAGAGGGTCCTGGATGTCTTCCGCGCGATCCGCAATACCTGGATCGTAAAAGCGACCGTCGAAACTCTCCAGACGCATTTCGCCCTGCCGGAGCGTCCGCAGCTGCATCGCCGCCGCTTCCGCGTCATCGTAGAACACGGATGCAAACGCGTGGGGCGTATCACCGGAGAGACCGCCAAGGTAGTTCCAATCCATTCCCTGAAGAGCCAGCATGAATCCGTAGTCGTCTGTCGTGCGCTTGAGGTTCTCGTACACCTCATACCGGTTCCACATGACTTCCTCGGGGACCTTCTTGCCATAGAGGCGCAGCTGAGTGGCAATACTGGCCGCAAAGAGTATTCCCGATGCCGTATAATTAGGATGCACCATGCCGTGGTTTTCGGCCCAGTAATCGGGAAGCGTCGTCGCGTGCCGATTGCAGTATTCCCGTAGCGGCGTCCCATCGATCGATCCGGCGTTGTGAGTGTCCTGGGGAGTCGTGGCGATGCAGACGCTCCATTTGCGCACGCATTGTTGCCACTTCTCGGCACGCGTGTGTCGGGCCAGGAACGTCGCCGCGGAGGCGAATCCCCAGGCTGTCCATCCATTCTCCTCGGTCATGGTGTTGCCATAGATGCCCTCCCACGGTTTCGTCTCATCAAAACGAAGCGCGTAGTCCTCCACCACGCGAGCCACCATCCCCAATGTCTCTTCGTCAACGTGTTCGTAAAGAAGCGCACAGATGCGTGTCATGGGGCCGATCGACCAAGTACACTGACTCTCCGGGAAAAACCCCCTCCCCCGCTCACCCCATTTTGTTCCGCTGTTCCGTGGGTGTGCCTTCGGTGGACTCGGCCGGACACAATCCTCGGGTCCGGTGTCGTGCGTAAAGCAAAGGAAACGAACGGCTGAAACGGCCATACGGACAAGTTCTTCCCGCGAGACTCCCGTCACACTTTCCCGATAATCGGGTGAGATGGCCGCACACGCAAACGCCTCCGCTGGCCACGCTGTCTCCAAACCGTACCAATGGGAGCCCCCAAAGAAGTGGCCGCAGTTCGGCCGATCCGGCCAGGGTTTGTAGAAGGAGACTCCCGTACCCATCCAGCGCTCGATGATCCGCAGGTAGCGAAGGCTGAGTTCATTCTCCGCCGGCAGTTTGGGTAGCAGGCTCAAATCGACGATATCGTCCACGGTCGCCGTTAGCGGCACATCATCTCCGGCCTCGGCTCGACCCGGTAGGCTCATTGTACCTGCGCACGCGCCAACAGTTGTGGCCGCCGCGCACTTCATGAACGTACGCCGCGTCGTTCCATCCTCTTTCATCTCGACCACAGGCTTCCTCCGTCCGGTTAACCGAATTCCAATGTTCGAAAGGAATCCAGTTGAACGCCTTTTGGGATACACTCTTGAGGGAGCCTCGAATAATCATGTTTTGGGAGAGAGTTTGCGCTGATTTTGCTGAT
>CAYTDF010000774.1:0-2815 GCA_964436365.1 uncultured bacterium
GCTTGTGAAGAGAGGCTGGTTGCGCTGGATACAATCGAAGTTGCGGAAGTCGCGACGGGTTTGGTGGGGATCCTGAACCACCCCAACTGGGTGTACGAGAACGGTTATCGTGCGATCGAAATTGACGGCAAAGGTGAGCGAGTCGAGGCGGGGGCAGGGAAGACCTTCACGAAGACAGGTGTCACGCAAATTGCTGTCGACGATTGCCTGCAAATTACGAGCGAAACGCCGTTGCGTGTCAAGTACATGGGGGCGGAGAAGCCCGAACGCGCGCGGATAACGGACTGCTTGATCCTGAACCATTACGGCAATGAGACGACGTGGCAGAAAGACGCCGTCATTTCGAACACGAAATATGTCATGTATGCGGACGTTGAATAGATCTCCGCGTTTAGGCGTAGGGTGGGTCGGTGCCGCGCGGTTCGCCATCAAAGGTCAACTCGATCACATTCAAATACGGGTCGGGGGGATACTGGGGCAGATCATGCAGCCAGACACGGTCTCCCTTCTGTTCGATGCGGGCCTTCTGCCCCGTGGCCAAAAGGCGTGCGGAGAGTGTCTTGGCGCCACACCAGGCGAAGGGGACCGTCGAGCCGGGCCAGCGCTGAATGAGAAGATAGACCTTGTCGCCGACACGACTGGAGAGTCCCAACGCCGGGGCGACGATGGGCGAGGGCCGCGCGCCGTAGATTGCAGCCCCGTTGCGCCGCATCCATCGGCCTACTTTGCGGAGAGTTTCGACCGATTCCACGGGGAAACGTCCCTCGGCATCGGGAGCGACATTCAAGAGGAAGTTGCCACCGCCGTCGGCGCAGGTCGCGAGAAGCCGGAGTACCTCATGAGGCGGTTTGTAATTGCGGTCGTAGGGGGCGTATCCCCAGGTGCGGTTCATGGTGTAACAGGCTTCCCAGGGCCGGGACTCGGCTGTGATCCTGTTCTCGGGCGTGCCGAAATCCTCGGGTGTGCCGGCGCGGTTGTTGATGATGATGTTGGGCTGGAGTTCGCGGGCCATGGCGTTGAGCTCTTCAGAGCGCCAGACGTCCGTCTTGTAGGGACGCATCCCATCGTACCAAAGGATGTCGACGGTGCCGTAGTTGCTGCAGATTTCCCGAACCTGGGCGTGGGCCTGTTCGACGGCGGGCCGGTGGACCTCGTCGGGGAGATCAAGCCCGTGAGGTTGCGAGCCCGGCAAGCGCCAGTCTACCAATGAGTAGTAGAACCCCATGCGCATGCCTTCGTCGCGGCAGGCTTCAGCGAATTCGGCGACGAGATCGCGTTTCGCGCCGGTTTTGGGCGCGGTGAAGTCGGAGACCTTACTGTCGTAGAGACAGAAGCCGTCGTGATGGCGAGTGGTGAGCACCATGTACTTCATCCCAGCGTCCTTGGCGACGGCGACCCATTCACGAGGATTGTAGTGCTGGGGATCGAACCGCTCGGCAAGGTGGGCGTATTCCTCAAAGGGCATGTGCTCTTGGTACATCACCCATTCGCCGCGGCCAGGAATGGCGTAGACGCCCCAATGAATGAACATTCCGAATCGAGCCTCTTGCCACCAGGCAAGACGCGCACTCGACGCATCGGCGGTCATGCTGTTCTCCTTCTGTTTACTCTCTCGTGCTTCGGCGATGGTTGGATTGCCGCTGTGGGCGCATCTCCCAGCTAAGACGGCCAGCGTGCTACTTTGCACGAAGCGCCTGCGGTTAAACGAGCTTTCTTCCACTGTCATTGAGGTCTGCCCATCTGTTGTTTTTCGTGGCGAGTAGAGTAGCAGAATCGACGATGGGGCGGGGAGTTCATTACTCCTCCTTCTCGCTGGGCCAGGCCCAGTTGACTAGATCTTCGCTCCAGGCAAGGGCCAGACTGGCGTTGCCGTGCGCGCCCTGTCGCTCTAGGCCCTGTTTTGTAGAACCGTGGAAGAACATGACGCACTTGCCCACACTGGGGACATTTCGCAAATCCGCAACCGTCGCGGCGGTCAGTCTGCCTTGCGACCAAGGCCACTGTTCTTGCCCCAGAGCTAAATGCTGAAGATCGTCCCCCCAGCGCCCTGGATCCTTCGAGCGCTTCACGCCGATACCGTTGCGAGGCGAGTGAAACATGACGTACTCGTTGCCGTCCTCGATGACGGTGACATTCTCTCCCGCCTTCCTGTGGCCCGCGTATGTCCAGGTTTTCAGGTCGCGCGACCTAGAGATGCTGACGCCGTTTTGCTTGTAGTAGCACCACCACTTGCCCGGTTCGTCGCTGTCCTCGATCAGGTATGGGTCGATCATTCGGCCCATCTCCTCGACCGGCACTCCCGGTCCCTTGACCGCCAAGAGCTCGGGTTTGGACCAGTGCTCCAGGTCGTCGCTACGCATGATCCAGATGCGCGCTGTCTTGTTCCCCCACCGTTCGAGGTTCGGCGTGGGGTATGTCTGCAAGCAGATGATCCATTCGCCATTGACGCGGACGATGTTGCCGGGGCTGGAGTAGTTGAGGTTGCGATCTCGCGGCGTCAAGATCCGGGGAAATGTCCAGTGGACGAGATCGCGGCTCTTGCTGTAGGCGGTCATGTTGTAATAACCACCGTCGTTAGCCGATTCGGAGAGGGTGAAGTAGAGGTGAAACGTGCGGTCACGATAGAGAACCGCAGGATCCCGGTAGGCAAACTTCTCATCCCCGCGAAAGAGGATGGGCGACCGGATGGCGGACCAGTCGATTTCTTGGGGTGTGTCCTCCGCCAGAACGGTTACGCCGAGGGCAGTTATCGCGAGCAACAGCGAGAAGGATTTCATTTGTGGGTATCTCTAAAAATAGCGGTTCCAATTGCTCT
>CAYTDF010000775.1:0-2815 GCA_964436365.1 uncultured bacterium
GCGCCCCCAAAGGAAATTTCGATAAGGCGTTTGACCGGGGAGGTGAAAACAGAACTCCACAATCGCATTGACGTCTTAGATGAATAAGAATACTGTACTGTTAGGAATGAGTCTTTTCCAACGCGGGTATGCGATCCCGGTAATGCGGTTCGGTACATGGGGGATTCAATGAAACGCACACTCACCATCGTTCTCGTCTTGGTTGTCGTCATCCTACTCGTGGGCGTCTTCGCCCCATGGGATTCCACGAATGGCCCCTCGCTCGCACCCTTGAGAACGGTGAAAACCGTCGAGTGCCTACTGGGCGCTGCTTTGTCCCAGGACACCCGGCGCGCCGTAACCTATGGCTCCCCGGCGCACATCATCACGGTATGGGACTTGGAGACAGGGCTGAATACGCTCGCCATCAAGGATACCTTTGTCCTCAATAACCCCGCTCCACTGTTCAGGTTCTCTCCCGACGGTTCGACGATCGCTCGCCTCGCCTTTTTCACATCTTCCCTGAGTGATGGGGAAATCAGACTCTATTCGAGCGAAACCGGCGAAATCAAACAGCGTATCCCTTTGAAACAGAGAGGGCTGATCGACTCGGTCTTCTCGCCTTCGGGCGACAGGCTGGCAATGATGACGAATGATCAACACGGAGGGACTCCGCGGTTCTTGATGAAGATTTGGGACCTCGAAAAGGAGGCCTTCATTCAGAGTTTTTCGGTCAAAGGAGGAAACCGCCTCCGCTTCTCACCGGACGGGCAGTTCATTCTGATCGGGTCATGGATCGGCTGGCCTGGCGATGATGAGGTGGACGCCGCTCAACTCTGGAATGTGAAGAGCGGAAATCTCGTGCAGGAATTCAAGGGAACACGTGGAGATTCATTCTCGTTGGCATTTTCTCCGGTCGGTTCCAAAATCGCTACCGGTGGAGGAGGAGGCGATGTCAGACTCTGGGATGTCGCATCGGGCAAAATGATCGACCACCTGGTCGCGTATCCCGGCGAAAGCCGTAGAGTGAATCCTTTGGCATTCTCCTCGGATGGAACCACCCTTGCCGCCGCGTATTCGTCGAAGAAGTACCTGCTCGGCACCTCTCTTTGGGGACGGGTTCGAACCAAGGTCGGCAATGCATTCCCTTTTCTCGCTCCCGAGATCGATCACAACAAACGGATCGTTCTGTGGGATGTCAGAACCGGGACCCGCTTTCGAACATACAATTCGCTTGGACAGATCGTTTGGGACATGAAGTTCACTCCAGACGGCAGCCAACTCCTCACCATAGACATCCGTGGCACCGTCCGCTGGTGGGACGCGAGCGGATCGTAGACCGTCTCGCCTTTCGAACCGCTCTCCCCTATAATACAAATACACACCGGGGGGGGGCACACAAACCGCGAGGACAAGAACCATGCAGCGACGCAACTACTGGGATCAAGAGTTCGAACGGATGATCGTACTCGGTGAGAGCACGGTGGAAGGCGGCGGCTGGATCGGCAACGACAGCGAGCGTTACGCCGATATCCTCGCCGGGCTGATCGATGGCGTACAGAGCCAGGCGGTCATCTATGAGAACGCGGGCATCGGCGCGAGCGTCATCTCACCCCGCAGCCCGGGTTATGAAGTCTCACGCAAACCGAGCGCCATGGAGCGTTACGAACGCGACGTGATCGGCAAGCAGCCCGACCTCTTCGTGATGGCTTATGGGCTCAACGACATGCGCGCGGGCATGGAGCCGGACGCGTTCGAGGAAGAGCTACTCAAGCTCACGCGCCACGTCCGCAGCGCGGTGGGCGAGCTCGTCATCGTGATGGTCACCGTCTATCACATGACTCGGTTCGATTGGTATCCGCCTTTCGACCGTGGCTCCTTGGATATCACCCGCACGTACAACGAACGAATACGCCGTGTGGCCGGGAAGGTCGACGGCTTGGTCGCGGATGTTTTCGAGGCTCAGGGTGAAGCCGACTGGCTGATCAATCCCGACGGTGTCCATGGCAACAAGGTCGGCAACCTGATTATCGCCAACCGCATCTTCGAGACGCTCGCCACAAACTGCAGTGGGCTCTCAAGGGCCACGCAAGAACGCGATGGCTCGACCGAATGGGTAGAGGCCACCCACGGCGTCAACACCAAGGGCATCGAACCCATCGACAACGCGAAGAAGTGAACATTCCTAGTTCTTGGGGAGAGTTCTATTTTGCGACTTCTCTCCGTGGCCCTCGATACAAATTCAAGCCTGGCGGCTGAAATTCACTCGGGCACACGGACATACCCGTCAGTTGCTTTGCCCCTACCCGTGTCCCCGAGTGGCTGACGCGAAGCGGCAGTTGTATCGAGGGGCACGGACTGAGAATCCCGCCCCCGCAGGCAGACAACGTGCCTGCGGCGGTTGGGCGCGAACGTGACTCCGACAGTAGACCTGAATTGGGAGCCAATTGAATGGGAGTTACTCCGGCCGCTCGATCATAATCACGATGTTATCGACCGGCGGTTTAATCCCCTTCATCTCCTTGAGCCTCGACATCGTGTTTGTCGCAGTACGCCACGAGGATAAACGTCGCCACGGGTCCCAAGAGCAACGACAACAAGAACCAGTTCCACCCGCTTCGATCCTTGCCCTGTGCCAATCCGGCATTGATTAACGCCAGTGTCCCCCATCCGACTACATAGTTCTCAGCATTTCCCATCGGTCCACCCTTTCACATTTCCTGCTATCGTCAGTTTACAGAACTGCCTACGTTTTGGAACCGGGTTCTACGAGAGGCACGGATATCCCCACCCGCGCTACTCCGGCCGCTCGATCATAATCACGATGTTATCGACC
>CAYTDF010000776.1:0-2808 GCA_964436365.1 uncultured bacterium
TGACTTCGGCGCTTCCGCCCCCTTGGAAGTACTCCACCAACAGGTCGTGGCCTTTTCCCTCCGTCAACATGACCTCGCCGGTTTCAAGGGCCGTACCGTGCAGTCCCCAGTTGTTTACGAGCAACTTGCCATCCAGATAGACACGGCTTCCATCATTGCTGCGGGTTCCCAAGCGATAGATGCCCGATCTCGGCGCAACGAGTTGCCCGGCCCAGCGCACGCTGAAGTCTTCTTGCGGCACGGATGCGTCGGGAGAGCTTCCGGTCCAGCGGAAATCGATCTCGCTGTCAACACGGGTCAGGACGGGGGCGCCCTTCAACTCCGTGTTATCGAAGTACTCCCCCCTAAGCCCTGTTTCCCCATTTACCGCGCCTGGGGGCTTGAGAAAGGAAGACTCAACAGACCGCATGTCGCGATAGTAATCTCCAATAAAGAAATCCAGATCCGCGGGAAGGCGCCCGCTTCTCTTGGTGTAGACTTGGAGGATGGCGTATTCGATGGGCGTGCCACTAAGATCCGGTTCGAGTGGCGGATTCCTGTAGAGGACAAGCGCCAGGAACCGTTGGTGGAGTTGCTCCCGGGTAAGCATTTCCTCCGGTCGCATCCGGGTCTCGCCGCGTGTTTCGATGAACAAGGCTTCCGAATTGGGGCTTTGGATTTCCAGCCGCCCCGCGTAAGCGGCGCGATTCCGTATCTTCACCAGGAAATTGGTCCACCCCGCTTGTTGCACGGGGAATGTCGAGCTCGCGGCGGAAACCGACACGCGTCCATCTTTCGCGATGTCTACAGTCGCGATGCAATAGGGGTCCAGTAGGCGCTCAACTGCAGCCGTGGCTCCGGAGTCCAGTCGGGAAGGCCCGTGGTTGAGCGCCACAATGCCCCGCGTGTCCTCCTCGGAAAGCGGGCTACCCAGGTAGACCAGGCTATCCGCAATAGCGCTCGCATTCCGCACGATGTAGGTGCCCTGATTACGTGTATCCGCGCCGGATCCTGTTTCCACGGCAAGAGATGATGCCGCGCATACAACCAGGGACAGAATCAGGAGGCGGCGCAGGTTCATTTCAGCGCACTCTCTTGCCTAGTGCCCGCGAACGGGTTCGCCGTCTTGTACTTGAACAGTTCTCCTGTGCCGCCGGGAAGATAGAAGACGCATTCACTGTTCTTTAGCGCCAAGTCCTTTACTTGTCCGGAGCGCCGATCCAGGCACTGAATCATCTTGACTTCGTCCGAGAACGTCAGTGTTACCCGTTCGAGCAGCTGCGTTTCGTCGCCATTCGGGTCGCGTGCATTGCGCTTGTTAACGACCATGAAGTATTCCTCGTTCAGAGTGTCACTGAAGAACCCAACCATAAGGTGGTTTGTGTTGCCAGCAACGGCGAGTAACCGGTTACTCACGAGGCCGTCTTTCGACATATCATCAGTGTGGTATTGGAATTCCGCCCCGTAGCTCTTGGTCTCGAGATCCAGATGATAGGTACGAACGTGGCGCAACCCGAGCAGACTTGACCCGATATTGGCTACTTCCCGGTTAATCCGGGCGAGTTTCTCGAGGTGGGCCGTGGGCCTCGCTTTCCCGCGCCGGTAGGACACGTAGCCCCAATCGGGCGGGTCGGGGGCCAACTCCGGTTGCCGGTAGCGGTCGGACGAATCCCAGGAGAAGTCCATGAACCCCTTGCAGCCGTAAGTTAAGGGGGCGTACGTGTTGAGGCGCAGCAGGGATTCACTCTTGGGCGGACCCGTAACCCCGCGCGCAATGAAGAAACCGATCCCGTGCTTCTGACAGAACTCTGACGCGCGCGCAAGGCAGGCATACATGTAGGGCGTCACATCCAATGAACCGGTATCACTCGTGTAGAACGGATACCACTGGTAGATGAAGGCGTCGGGGCGGATAACCTCGTATTGTTTCTCACAGGTCGGATAGTCGGTCAGCACCTCGCAAATCAGGGTCAGCAACCGCGGGTAGGCCTGAACGAGCCAATCGCGCTGAAGCCGATGGTTTGCCTGGTTTACTGGGTTGCGCGGCTCGTCGGCCAGTTGGACACCGCAGAGTCCGCTCCAGCGCGGGTCCGCGGCCATGAACATCACATGACTCTGGAAGGCGTTCATGGCTGCCTCGGGATCTTCCTGAAGGGCCGCCCCAAGAATCATGTAAGGAATACCCGCCTCCTGCACCGCCGGTACGCCTGGATAGCGTTCGTGACCGCCGTTGGACCAACTCACATCGTCAAGCATATTCAGGCCAGCATATCGAAAGAGCTCCATGTCTGGCTGAGCACCATCCGGTGCAGGCAACTGTGCGGGCGGACCATAGGGTCCGTCGTAGTACATCGCGCCGATGGTAAAGGGCCGCCCTCGCTGCCATTGCTCGTAGCGGCTCTCTCCGGCGCTGGCCGGGACGCCGGATACGAAGACCAACAGCAGAAGGAAGTACGAGATAGCGATCAGGCGGCAGCACAAACTAAACATCGACAACTCCCTGGCGTTCTTCGGATATGGCAAGTGCTTTGGGGCGGGAGCGAAGAATTCTACGCCCCGGCGCTCAATTATGATCCATCATATCATGAGCCTGATTCAAGCAGAAGGAATTGGCCATCGGTGCACGCGGCGATGGAACCATGCTTTCCGACCGCCCCAAAACGGTGTTTCGTTTCCCATGTGTCCAGTAAATCTGCGAGGGCTGCGCTCTTGAAAAGCGGCTCTTGATCCGTGATCACGTGCTTCGGTGAACCGAAGTCCTCAAAGGACTGTGATAGGGTGTAAACGGCGGTCGAGAAGTGCGGCGGTGTTGAGGGCGGTTTAGAAGTG